>JASHRZ010000283.1 GCA_030037055.1 Alphaproteobacteria bacterium | reverse complement strand
ATCGACTTCCAGCTCGACCCAACCGGCCGCGTCTGTCTGCTGACGCTGCGGAAGGGCGAGGCGTGGGTCTAAGCCGCGCCGACCGCTCGGTCGGCCATGCGGGCGAGCCGCTCGGGGGGGATCCGCACGACGACGGTTGTGCCGGCGCCGAGCCTGCTACTGATGGCGATGCTACCGCCGTGCAGTTCCGCGATCTTTTTGACGAGCGGCAACCCTAGGCCGGCGCCGCCGTGCTTTTGCACGAAGGCGCTCTCGACCTGCACGAAGGGTTCTACGATGCGCGGCAGATCCGCCTCCGCGATGCCGATGCCCGTATCGGTAAAAGTCATCAGCCATGAACCGTCATGTCCGCGAGCGAGGCGGCCGCTCACGGAGCCGCCGGCGGGCGTGAACTTGATCGCATTGCCGAGGATGTTGATGACGACCTGCTTGATAAGGGTCGGGTCGAGGCGCATGACCGGACGGCCGTCGTCCGCCGCCTCGAGCGACAAACGCAGGCCGTTCTCCGCCGCGCGGTCGCGCAGCAGGCGGAAACATTGATCAAGCACTGCGAAAAGATCGACCTCCTGTTCGTGCAGCGTGAGCCTTCCGACCTCGGCTTTTGAAAGGTCTAGAATATCGGTGATCACGCTCAGGAGATGCTGCGCGGTGTGGTGGATGTCTTCCACATAACCGGCATAGCGGTCCGAGCCGATCGGTCCAAACATGCGCCGCTGCATGATCTCGCTGAAGCCCAGGATGGCATTCAGCGGCGTGCGCAGCTCGTGGCTCATCATCGCCAGAAAGTTGCTCTTCGATCGGCTGGCCGCCTCGGCCGCTTCGAGCAGCTGATCGGATCTTGCCTTCTCCCGCCACAGCAGCTCGCTGCTGGTGAAATCTCGCCGCGACTGGAATTCCTGGACATACCCCGAAAAGACGCCGACAGCGACGGACATGCAGAGGAAGAAGTCGTTGTTGAGCACCAGCCGCGCCGGGATCGGATTTGCGTAGAGGGCGACGAGCTCGTAAAGCGCGACTAAGAGGAGCGAGAGGGCGGCGGCAGTTAGCCATCGCAGGCGGACGAGGCTCGCGCCATAGATCACCACCATGATCAAGCCGGCGTAATAAAGCGCGCTGCCGGCGGAAGCCGCGAGTGCGATCATGACCAGGATGCCAACGCCGCAGGCAAGTATGCACAGCGACAGCGCGGCCTGCGACACGCGCGCGAATCGCGGCGAGTAGGTCAGGAGCACGACGGAGAGCAACACCGGGCATACGAAGCCGTAGCGGATGATCCAAGCCGCGACTTTGATCTCCGGGATGACATAGGCGTCGAGAATGCCGAAGGCGCCATAGAGTAGAACGGCGGCCGCGAGGAACACGCGTATCGTGGGCAGTCCGCGGGCAAGATCGGCCATTCTGAACCGGCGCTCGGTCTGATCGTTTACGAAGCGCAGGGTGAGCGGATTGATCGCGAATTCGACGGAGCGCGTCAGGTCCTGGTTCCCGTCTTGACTGCGAGACCCATCCCGGTCGCGGGTTCCCAGGTCCGAGACCGGCGCACGCCGTCGGGCCAGCCGGAGCTCATCGGTGCCGGGAAACGATGCCATTTCGACCAGGTCCCCTCGCACGACCGGCATGTTGCGCGTTCCGTAGCCGGAGGCGGGCTTAGGGTGAGCAGGCTTCGGTAAATAAGGTGTAAATGGATGCCCCGCGATCGGCCGGCGGGAGCAACGGATTGTCGCGCGCTCACCGAGGGTGGTCGGGCAGCAAATACTCATGCCGCGGAACGAAAAGCCCCGTATGGTATTCGATGAAATCATGCATTCTATCCTGCCATGAGCCGCTCCCATTTCGGGCGTAGACCGGCGAAAAATCAGCGCCGGTCGTCAAGGCGGCGAGCCAACACGGTTTCATCTTGTCGCAATAGAGCGGCGGGGCGAAATCGCTGTGCGCCAGCCAGGCTTGGCACGAATCGAAATTACTCGTTTCGGCGATGGTTATGCCGCGGATCCTCAACAGGAGCGCGCTGTCGCCGGAGCGGCAGCCCGCAAGCCGTCCGTGCCCGATGGTCTCCTTCGTTTTCAAGGAGGCAAGATGCAGCGGGCCGGCCAGGAGCCACGCGTCCTCGATGTGATCCTGATAGGCCGTCCAGAACCTGTGACTCGCTTGACGTCGTCCTCGATTGCCCGGGTTTGTCTCGCCGGCCACATGGAAGAACGTCTCGATGGTCCTTCGCTTGAGCCATCCGCGCATGATTTTTCTTGCCGGCGGCCGTAGGTCTTCCCAGACCGCGTCGTTTACACGCGCGTCGCCGTAATTGGCCAGAAGATGGTCGATGATTTGTCCCCTCACTTCCTCGGGCGGCTCGGCCTGCTGCCATGGCAGCAGCAGCGCCTCGCAGATTTTAAGCCGAACCGAGGCGGCACGCTTGGGGGCCGCCTTCGCCATTGCCGCGGGCCGAAAGGCGCCTTCGTGCATGCAAAGCTCGATGAGACGCGTCGCGAGGCGCGGCGCGCGTTCGAGGGAGACTTCGACCAACGATGCCGCCACGCCGAGCGTCTCCAGCATCAACCCCCCCGCCACCGCCGGACCTCTCAGCCGAAGGCGATCAAGGAAGCTCTTCTCGCTCTCTGTCGAAGCAAGAAATGCCTTCGCAAGCCGCACCGGCCCGTGCTCGATTGAGAAGACGTCGAACTCGGCCGCAAGGCGCGACCAGGGATCCGACAGCTGCGCAGCGCGAGCCGAAAGCCATTCGCCTACGAGGCGAATGCTCGCGAGCTTGGGATCGAAAGCGGCGGCCCAGGCGGAAGCGAGGTGGCGCGCCTGAACGCGCCGCCACGGCGCCGCCACCCAATTGAGGAACGCGGACAGGAATGAGCGGTTCTCGGCCGGCGGCTCCGACCCTCGCCACAGCACCCAAGCAACATTGAGCCGGTCTGTCGGGCTGACGCCTTCCCATTGGCAATCCGCCTTCTGCAATCGCCGCAGGAGCGCGTCGAGCTCCGCTGCCGATTTTCGCGGCGCATCGCCGGCACCGTAGCGCCGAAGCAATTGGTCCACCACCTCCGGCAGCCGCGCCCTGCGGGGCGGGGCGAAATGAAGCGGAACGGGCGCGCGTCGGGAGTGCTGGAGAGCGGCGCGGAATGTCACGGCGAGTTCTGCCTGCGTATCTCTTCCTTCAACCGGCTCAATTCGGGCGTTTCCGGCGAGATCATGATGAAGCGCAGCTCGATTCGGCGGTTCTTCTTCATGCCTTCTTCCGTGCCCGTGCGATCGACCGGACGGTATTCGCCGTATCCGCTGACGCCGATCAGTCGCTCGCCCCTGTCATTCCTGAGCTCTCGCAGTTCGCTGCCGTCGATCAGCTTGTCAAGCGTTTCGGATGCCCGCGCCGCCGAAAGCTCCCAGTTGTTCTGGAAATGGGAGGTTCGAATCGGCGCCGTATCGGTATGGCCCTCGATATAAACCGCCTCGAGCCGGCCCTTGCGCTTCATCGCGCATCGAGCGGGAACCCGGCCATCGCCAGCGACGGCATAGCAGGGAAGGACCAGATCGAGAGCGGCTCCAAGCGTCCGCAGTTTCGGAAGCGCATCGGGATAGGTGTCGGCCGAGCCCCTGGGAAAGAGGATATCGCTCCCCAGCTGCAGCGTGCCGTTCTCTTCGTCCACGCTGACGGGCAGATGCCCCTTGAGGAGCGATGCGATGTCGTGCAGCATCTCGCGGCGCGCCTCATGTGCCTCGCTCAGCTCTCGCGTCGCGCTTGACATTTTTCGCTCCGCCTCGCGCAGGTTGAGAGCGAAGGCCATGAGCATGATGATGAAGACGAACAAGAGACCCAGCATCAGATCCGTCATCGACGCGAAGTAGTCGCCGCCCTCCGCCCTATTGAGGCGGGCGTATCCGCCAGGCGCGCGTCCCGCCGTTGCCGTTCTGCGCATGTCAGGCCGCTCTCGCCGTGGTGTTGGCCACCAGTAACTCCGCCACCTCGCGCAGCTCCTCGGTACCGATCGAGAGGGCCTGCGTCCCCGCCGCCAGATTGGCATCGAGCTTGCCGACGAACTCCACAACCTCCTTGCCGAAGCTGCGCGCTCCCTCCTCCAGACGCATAAAGACCGCCTTCAGATCCTCGTCCACTTTCTCGAAACGTCCTTGGTACCTGTCCCAAACGGCGGCGGCTTTTTCGGAAATCGCGGACATCGCTCGGGCCATTTCGGACATGTCGTTCTGGCAGGCGGCGACGCGGTCGGCGACGAGCCCAAGCTCGTGCGCCACGCCCTTCGAAGCATCGACTGCAACGACGATCGGATCGCAAGACCGAGCCCAGGTCGCAGCGCTGCCGTCCAGCGCCCGCCTCGTGGCATCGAGGGAAGAAACGATCTGTCGCATGCTCTCGAGCTGCGAGCTCAGAGCCGTGTTAAAGCCGTCGAGACCGCCGATCATGCCGCTGATGCGCTGCCCCAGTCCGTCCGAGGTCGCCAGGATCCGCCGGCTGGCCTCGACGCTGCGGAGCGCCATCTCCTCGCCCGCCGCCTCGACGCCTTTCGCCATTCGCTGGGCCGCATTGGCCGCCGCTGCCGTCAACAGGGTCTCGCTCTTGGCGAGCGTCTCGGCCAAGGCGTCGAGTCGGTCGCCGACCGCGTTGATCCGGCCGCCCGTGTCCCGCCCGAGGGTCGCGGCCGCAGCCAGCAGCTGCGAGGCAGCCGAGCTCATACGGTCGGCGAATGCCTGGCCGGACCTGTCTATATGTTGCTGCGTCTGACCGATGGCGGCCCCGACCTCTCCCAGCATCGACGCGAGCTGCCGCATCTCGACGGCGCTGGCACTGCGCAATTCCTTGACCAGCTCGCGCATCATCTGCGGCACGGCGTCGCGGTCGCGCCCGACGGTTTCGTCGCTCGCAGTCCTGCCGGAGGCCGCGGCAAAGGTTGAAGTGAGTTTCTCGAACTGCGCGGCCTGTTGGCGCGCGATAGCGAGCTGATCATAGGCGACGCATTCCGCTACGATCGGCACCATCAGCGATTCCAGATCCCGAGCCAGCTTTGCGGCGGCATTCTCGACGACATAGGTCATCGAGCGCGCCGCCAGCGAAAGCACCAGCGAACAACCGAGACCCGCGATCGACGTCATGAATTTGAACGACGCGGCGCTGAGCAGCGCGTTGAGCGCCTGCTTTGCGATGCCGACGTCGGCGGAAGCCACTCCGGCGGCGGCGAATTTGAGCGCGGCGACCAGACCGACGAAGGTGAGCAACAACCCGATGCCGATGAAATAGCCATGGGCCGCCGCGAACAGCCGGTCCGGAAACGCCGACTGGCCGATCGCATGCAGCCCGAAATACTCGCCCGGCGGCCGCGGATAGAAAATTCTACCGCCGTCCTTTCTCAGGAGCGCTCGGTATTCATTCCATGCCGAGCCAAATATCGACCGTGACAAGAGGATGTCGACATGCTCGAAGCGCTGTCCGAATTCGAGGCACGTGTCGGAGGATCGAACCGAACGGCGCAGCCGAGATATCCGCCACCACGCCGTCGTACCCCAGATGACAAGCATGGCGAGAAGAATCGCGCCGGCCGCGACGATGGCGACGGAGAGCCTCAGCGGAACATTGTCGTCGCGGAAATTGTCGAGGAACCTCGTGATGCTCGGATCGAACCGGTCGATAGAGGCGGCGAGGCTGACAAGGAAGTCCACGTGCTGCTCCCACTGGATTGCGCCTAAGTCGAAGTCACGACTCATCGAAGGCTCTGCGCGGCTGGCAGAAGCAATAGTCATGCCGTAGAATGCCGCCCGGCTTGGGCGACTTCGACGGGGGCGGCGTGGCATGGACGGCAAAACCTGCTGCCCCGCGCGCGAAAGAGGCAAAATGTGCCCAGCATCGGCGCGATGCGCGGCGCGCCGCACCCGGCAAGGGCGTATCGATCCGAACTGGCCGGGAACGGCCGATAAAATCTCCGGCTGGCGTCGCTGGCCTCGCCGGGCTTGGGGCTCTCGAACGCGACGGGCCGGCAGCCTTCGATATCGGCGTGGACCTCGCATCTCTGCTCGCCGCGCGAGCGGCTGATCGCCTGCGCCGCAGCTCAATATCGTCCGGACCGATCGCCGCCGGCGCTTGGCAGAGGCCGCCGCAAACCGCCGCGCGCCCAGCGATGAAAGCGGTTGTGGATCGTCGCCCGCGGACCATAGAACGCCGGCAGTCCCGCCGGCGACAATCCGCCGCCAGCACGCGCATCACGCCCTTCAGGATCCGCCGGTCATCCTCGCGCTGCACCCCGGGCTGGTTCCTTGGCAACAGCGGCTCGATCCCCGCCGATCGGGGGATCATGGAGCAGACATCCAAGCCCCGTCATTCTCCGGCGGGAAGCGCGTCCAAGCAGAAAATCAATGGCTTGATTGAGTTCGGACCCTGGGCACCATGACTTTGGCGCGCCGGCGCGTCGCGACCGCCCCGGCGGCTCCCATGCCAAGCGGACGGGCCGATTGCCCTTGTGCATGCCGAGCGACTATCATAGGCGACGGCTGATCGTCCGACATGCGGAAACTGGCGCGCCCGGAGAGATTCGAACTCCCAACCCCCAGATCCGTAGTCTGGTGCTCTATCCAGTTGAGCTACGGGCGCAATTGTCGGCGCAGCCTGCCGCGGAGAAGGCAGGAAGCTAGCGGCATCGCCGGCCGAAGGCAAGTCAACCCCGGCGACCGGCCGTACGATGAAACCTGCTTGTGGCTAGAACGGCCATTGCGTAGTATCTGCAAGGGGTTTGAGGCTGATGAAGAGGCGATGATTTCCTTATCTCGGCGAGATCATCGGGCCTGGTTCGTGTGGTGGGGACGCTGAGACAAAGGTAGCCACTTAGCATGGTAATTCGCCGCTCGCATCTTGGCGTGGCCGCTGCAGCGTTGCTGCTCTCCGGCTGCTCCTACGTCGGCAACACCGCCGATTCGATCTGGTCCTCCCTCACCGGCGAGGAAGAAAGCGAAACGAGCACTCCCACCACCACCACCAAGCCGTCTGCCGGCGGTGGAGGCACGGTCGTCGTCATCCCGCCCTCGCAGGCGGAGCTCAACCCGCAGCCGACCGTGGGCGTGCGCCAGCCGCCGGCGCTCGGCACCGGCAGTTTCGCCGCGCCGCCCGTGACGCCCGGCTCGCCCACCGGCACTTATGTCGGGGCCAAGGTCGCCGCGCTGCGCAGCGACCTGCAGCGGCTGCAGGACAACATCAACCAGCAGAACGGCGCGCTGCAGCAGCTGCGCCAAGGCATGGCACAGGACGCCGCTACCTATTACAGCCTGGTCGGCACCATCAACTCGCGCCTCCAGGTCGGCACGACGCCGGGCAATCCCGAGCTCATCGCCCAATGGAACCAGGCGCAGGGCTCGCTCGATCGCATGAGCGACGACATCGCGAAGCTCAACAGCCTGTCGAACCAGGCCGCCAGCGATTCCTCGCTCGCCGCCTACATTCTCGAATCGGTCAAGGCCGCCTATGGCCTGCAAGGCGCGGTCGACGAGGACCATCGCCAGCTCGGCCTGCTCGAAAGCGACGTCAACCGCACCGTGGTGCTGATCGACCGTCTGCTCAACTCGCTTTCGGACGACATCAGCCGCCAGAGCAATTACGTCAGCAACGAGCGCGCCAATCTCGTCACTCTGTCGCTCGCCATCAAGAACGGCGAACTCTATGGCCAGAGCCTCGCCAACCGCGCCTTCGCCTCGGCGACTCCCGGCCTGGCGCCTGCGCGCGCCAGCCCGCTGACCGGGATCGGCGAGCGCCGCCCGCTGATGGTCATCCGCTTCGACCGGCCGAACGTCCCCTATCAGCAGGCGCTCTACACGGCGGTGAAGCGTGCGCTCGAGCGGCGGCCCGACGCCACCTTCGACCTCGTCGCCGTCACGCCCAATGCCGGCACGCCGGCCCAGGTGGCACTGCATACCGACGCGTCGAAGCGCAACGCCGAAGACGTCATGCGCTCGCTCAACAACATGGGCCTGCCTGGCGATCGCATCTCGCTCTCGGCGACGACCAGCGCCGGCGTCACGGTCAACGAGGTCCAGATCTACGTCCGCTGAGGCGCCGAGCAGCGGGAAGGAGATGCAACCTTGTCGGCGCCGGTGCGAAAGAATTTCCCGGTAAGCTGGGAGGAGATCCACCGCGACGCCCGCGCGCTCGCCTGGCGGCTCGCGGCGCTAGGGCCATTCCGCGGCATCATCGCGGTGACGCGCGGCGGCCTTGTGCCTGCCGCTGTCGTCGCGCGCGAACTCGATATCCGCCTGATCGACACCATCTGCATCGCCAGCTACGAAGATCGCGCGCAGCATCCGACAGCAGTGCAGGTGCTGAAGGGGCTGAGCGGCGGAGGCGAGGGCTTTCTCATTATCGACGATCTCGTCGATACCGGCGAGACGGCGCGCGCGGTGCGCGACATGCTGCCCAAGGCGCATTTCGCTACCGTCTACGCCAAGCCCGCCGGCCAGCCGATGGTCGACACCTTCGTCACCGAGGTGAGTCAGGACACCTGGATCGTCTTTCCCTGGGAAGCGGAGCGGTTCAGCCGCGAGTCTTGACCCAGTCGCGATAGGATATCAGCCCGCCCAGGCTCTCCGCCGCGAAAACGCCGCGGGCGGTGGCGCGGGCGACGCAATCGGCGGCGAGCGCGCCCAGCAGCGACAGCGCCGCTGCGCGCGGCTCGGCGAGCGGACGCGCTCCGGTCGCCAGCACGAAGATGGTGTCGCCGTCGAAGGGTGTATGCGCCGGGCGGATGGCTCGGGCGTAGCCGTCCTGCGCCATGATGGCGACACGACGCGCCTCGGCCTTGTCGAGGACGGCGTTGGTGGCGACCACGCCGATCGTCGTATTGGCGCCGATGCGCGCCAAGGGCGAGGCGACCAGCGCCTCGTCCGCCGGTATCGGACCTTGCGGCGGCATCTGCCCGCCAAGCTCGCCGGCGCGCTCAAAGGGCCAGGCCCAGAAGCAGCTCTGCCCAGGCATCACGGTGTCGCCCACGGCGTTCACCGCCACCAGCGCGCCGACCTGCAGCCCCTCCGGCGTCACCGCCGAGACGCTGCCGAGGCCGCCTTTGAGCGAGCCGGCCTTGGCGCCGAGCCCTGCGCCGGCGTTGCCTAGCGCGAAGTGGGCGGCCGCGGCTTCGCAGGCCTCGCCTCCCAACCGTGCATAGGGCGGTATTTCGCCCCACCCCTTGTCCCCGCCGTTCAGGAGATCGAACAGGATCGCCGCCGGCACCACCGGGATGCGCGCGGCGCCGATGGCGAACCCGACCCCGCGCGCCGCCAGCCAGGTCATCGCCGCCGAGCCCGCCTCCAGTCCGAAAGAGGAGCCGCCGCTCAACACCACCGCATCGACGGTCGCGACCAGGCAGGTCGGATCGAGCGCGTCGGTCTCGCGCGTCCCCGGCGCGCCGCCGCGCACATCGACCGCCGCCACCGCCGCGCGCTCGGGCAGCACGATCGTGACCCCGGTCCACGCCCGGGCATCCTCGGCATTGCCGACGCGGATGCCGGCAACGTCGGTGATGAGGTTGCGCGGTCCAGGAACGACATTCATGCGGCGATTCTTGCCGAGGGATGACTGCATGACAATGCCGCCCTTTCCTCGGCGCGGACGATCTCGGCCGCTTGATCGGCCGGCTTACGCATGGAACGATCGCCGCGTGAAACGTCGCGCCGGCCTCTTCCTCGCCCTGCTGCTTGCCGCCGTTCCCGCCCTGGCGCAGGCGCCGCCGGAAGCGGCAACCGGGCGCACCGAGCAGCATGCCAGCATCGCCGGCCATGAAATGGTGGCGGCGGCAAACCCGCTCGCGGCCGCCGCCGGGCTCGAGGTGTTGCGGCGCGGCGGCAGCGCCGTCGATGCCGCGATTACCACCCAGCTCGTGCTCAACCTGGTCGAGCCGCAATCCTCAGGCATCGGCGGCGGCGCGTTCCTCGTCTACTGGTCGGCCGCAGAGCGGCGTGTCGCCACCGTCGACGGGCGCGAGACCGCGCCCGCTGCGGCGCGCCCCGACCGCTTTCTCGGCGCCGATGGCCGGCCTGTGGCCTTCTACGCCGCGGTGGTTGGCGGCCGCTCGGTCGGCGTGCCCGGCGTGCTGCGGGCGCTGGAGCTCGCCCATCGCCGCTGGGGCAAGCTCGCCTGGGTCGAGCTTTTCGCGCCGGCGATTGCGCTGGCCGAGCAGGGCTTCACCCCCTCGCTGCGGCTGCGCGCGCTGTTGGCGCGCGACCCCTTCCTGCGCCTTGCCGAGTCGACGCGACGCTATTTCTACGATGCCGACGGCGCGCCGAAGACGCGGCTGGTCGATCCCGAGCTCGCCGCGACCTTGCGCGCCGTCGCCGCTGGCGGCGCCGATGCCTTCTATTCCGGTCCGATCGCCGCTGACATCGTCCGCGCCGTTACAGGCGCGCCGGTCAATCCTGGCGATCTCGCGCTCGAGGACCTCGCTCGCTATCGCGCCAGGGAGCGCGCGCCGGTGTGCGGCACCTATCGCGGCAACCGCCTGTGCGGCATGGGGCCGCCCAGCTCGGGGGCGGTGACCCTACTGGAGATGTTGGGGCTGCTGCAACGCTTCGATCTCGCTCGCCTCGGACCCGGCTCGGTCGCGGTGACGCATCTGTTCGCCGAGGCCGGACGGCTGGCCTATGCCGATCGCGACCGCTTCCTCGCCGATGCAGATTTTGTGCCCGTGCCGGTGCGCGGGCTGTTCGATGCCTCTTATGTCGCGCGCCGCTCGCGCCTCATCGACCCCGCGCGCGCGCTGCCGGGCCCGGCGGCACCCGGCGACCCGCCGGGTGCCCACGCTTCGGATTGGGGCCGCGACCGCGCGCCGGAGCTGCCGGGCACCAGCAACATCGCAATCGTCGACCGCGCCGGCGACGCCCTCGCCATGACGACCACGGTCGAAAACGCCTTCGGCTCGCGGCTGCTGGTGCGGGGCTTCCTGCTCAACAACGAGCTGACCGATTTCTCCTTCCTGCCGGAGGAGAACGGCAGGCCGGTGGCAAACCGCGTCGAGCCCGGCAAGCGGCCGCGAAGCGCCATGGCGCCGACCCTGGTCTTCGGCCCCAGCGGCAAGCTCAAGCTGGTGGTGGGTTCGGCCGGCGGGCCCGCGATCATCAATGACGTCGCCAAGACCATTATCGCCGTCATCGACGGGCATGACGATCTGCCGGCGGCCTTCGATCTCCCCAATGACGGCAATCGCAAAGGCGCCACCGAGATTGAAGCCGGGCCCGGCGCCGATGCCATGGCGGCCGCGCTGCGCGCCCTTGGTCACACTGTCGCGATCGGCGACCGGCCGAGCGGCCTCACCGGCATTCTCGTCACGCCGCGCGGCCTCGAAGGCGCCGCCGATCCGCGACGCGACGGCGCCGCACTGGGCGATTAGGAGTCGTTGGCCGCCTTTGCCGCCCCCGGCCCCTCGAGAATGCGGACATTGCGCGCCGTCACCGCGCCGCCGCAAGCGGAGCAGGTCATCACTGGATCGAAGAGATGGCCGCAATCTTGGTGCTGATAGAGCGTCGGCCGGCCGCGCTCATCGCCCTTGTGCAAATCGCCCCAACGCACCAGCGCCAGCAGCACGGCGTTGAGATCGAGCCCTTTCTCGGTCAGCCGGTATTCGTAGCGAACCGGCCGGCGCTGATAGGCGACCCGCCTCAGCACCCCCGCCTCGACCAGTTTCTTCAGCCGGTCGGCAAGGACATGACGGGTGATGCCGAGGCGGCGTTCGAACGCCTCGAAGCGGCGCACCCGCAGGAAGCAGTCGCGCAGAATCAGCAGGGTCCAGCGGTCGCCGATGACCGAGACCGTCCGCGCCACCGAGCACGCCTCCCGACCTAGCTCCGCCCAGCGCATGGCTGCCTTCTTCCCCTTGCGGTTTGACAAGTTCTTTTTCGGAACGCAGTATAGCGGCGTTCCCTTTTGGAACTCAAGGGAGACCCCGATGCCTGGCACCGTCGAGTTCTATTTCGACTATGGCAGCCCCTATTCCTACCTCGCCTATCACCGCCTGCCGGAGATATTGCGGCGGGCGGAGGCGACAGTGGCCTACCGGCCGATGTTGCTCGGCGGCGTGTTCCAGCTCACCGGCAACAGCAGCCCTGCGCTCAACAAGGTGAAATGGGCGCATGGCGCGCGCGATCTCGAGCGCTTTGTCGCCAAATACCAGGTGCCGTTCCGGCGCAACCCGTTTTTCCCGGTCAACACACTGCGGCTGATGCGCGGCGCCGTCGTCGCCGTCGAGGAGGGCTATCTCGACCGCTACAGCGACGCGGCATTCGCCGGCATGTGGCGCGATGGGCGCAAGATGGATGACGAGGCGGTCATCGCCAAGGTGCTGCGCGAAGCCCGGCTCGACGACCGCCACATCCTTGCGCGCATCGCCGAGCCGGGCGTGAAGCAACAGCTCAAAGCCTGGACCGAGGCGGTGGTGGCGCGCGGCGTGTTCGGCGCGCCGACCTTCTTCGTCAGTGAGGAGATGTTCTTCGGCCAGGACCGACTCGACTTCGTCGAGGACGCGCTGCTCGGCCGCACCTATCGCCGGGCGGGCTGAACCATGGACAGCGCCGGCTTCGCCGATCCCATCTTCGCCCGCGTGGGCGCGCAGTGGCGGCCGCATCGGGAGGCGGCTGGCCCCTTCGGCGGACTTCATGGCGGCGCCGTTTCCGGCCTGATCGTGGCCGAAATGGAGCAGCAGGCGCGCGAGGACGGCCTCGGCCTCATGCTGAGCGCCTCAGTGCTGCTGCTGCGCCCGGCCCCCATGGCGTCGCTGGAGGCGCGCACGGAGCTGCTGCGCAGGGGCGGCCGTACCGCCGCGCTCGAGACGGTGCTGCTGGCGGATGGCAGGCTGATCGCCAAAGGCACGGCGTCCTGCGTCAGCCCGCAGGCGGTCGAGGACGCGCCGGCGGAGCCGCCGCTGCCTGTCGATCCCGCTTCGCTGCCGGCCTGGCCGCTCAAGCCGCGCTTCCCGCAACGCACGCTGTTCGACGCGCTCGACCTGCGCGTCGATCCGCAAGGCGCGAAATGGGGTAGGTTGCTGCGGCCGTTGGTGCCGTTCGAATACTCCTTCGCATCAATTTTCGCCGTCGCCGATAACGCCCAGCCCTTCTCGCTGCGCGATCCCCGCCACGCGCTCTCCGGCTACACCTTTCCCAATATCGACATCGCCGTGCACGTCTCGCGTCCGGTTGCCGGCGGTTGGATCGGCGTCAAGGCGCGCTCCGACTGGCGCCCGGAGGGTATGGGACTGACCGACAGCGAGCTTTATGACGAGCACGGGCGTCTCGGCCACGCCTGCCAGACCGTTGTGCTGGTGCCGCAAACCTGAGGAGAGAAACCATGGGGAAGCAAGTCGCGCTGGTCATCGGCGCCGGCGATGCGCTGGGCGGCGCCATCGCCCGGCGCTTCGCGCGGGAGGGTTTTGTCGCCTGCGTCGTGCGCCGCAACGGCGACAAGCTCGCGCCGCTGGTGGATGCGATCCGCGACGAAGGCGGCACCGCCGTCCCCTTCGGCGTCGATGCGCGCAAAGAGGAGCAGATGATCGACCTCGTCCAGCGCATCGAGCGCGAGCAGGGCGCGATCGAGGTCGCGGTATTCAACATCGGCGCCAATGTGCGCTTCCCGATCCGCGAGACCACGAGCCGCGTCTATTTCAAGGTCTGGGAGATGGGCTGCTTCGCCGGCTTCCTGATGGGGCGCGAAGCGGCCAAGGTGATGGTGCCGCGCGGTCGCGGCACCATCCTCTTCACCGGCGCCACGGCCAGCGTTCGCGGCCGCGACGGCTTCGCCGCCTTTGCCGGCGCCAAGCACGGCTTGCGCGCGCTGGCGCAAAGCATGGCGCGCGAGCTTGGGCCGCAAGGCATCCATGTCGCGCACACGCTCATCGACGGCGCCATTGACACCGCCTTCATCCGCGACAATTTTCCCGAGCGCTACGCGCTCAAAGCCGAGGACGGCATCCTCGATCCCGACGCCATCGCCGAGAATTACTGGCAGCTCCATCGCCAGCACCGCAGCGCCTGGACGCACGAGCTGGACCTGCGGCCGTGGCGCGAGCAATGGTGACCGCGCGAGGCACGCGCAGCGGTTGCCTCGGCCCTCGACGGCGGTATTTATAGTACAGACCTGTCCCTATCGTGCGTAGCGCGGAGGCGAAAACACCGAAGGTCCCGCTCGTTTTCTATCGCGCCGCCGAAGGCAACGAGCCGGTGCGAACTGGCTGAAAGGGCTGACTCGAAACCACCGCCTGGACATCGGCGCAGATCTGCAACGGTGCAATACCGCTGGCCCGTTGGGCCGGGCCTTCGGCAATGGGCTGTGGGAGGTGCGAACCAATCCCACGGCAGAACGATATCGCGAATCTTCATCTGCTTTCATGAAGGGGTGCAGTACGCGCTGCACGGCTTCATCAAGAAGACGCAGAAAACGCCCAAGGAGGAATTGGCGATTGCGCGAAGGCGTCAGCAAGAGGTGGAAGATGGCTGACATGCGGAAATCCCCCAAGCGGAGAGCCAACAAGCACAAGGGATCGTCCATCGACGACTTGTTCAAAGACCAAGGCGTGCTCGAGAAATTCCAAGCGCGTGCGGCCAAGCAAGTGATCGCATGACAGCTCGCACGAGCGATGAAGGAGCGAAAGCTCAGCAAGCGCCGCCTGACAGCGATGCATACGAGCCGGACGCAGGTCGACCGTGTGCTCGATCCAAACGACGGAAACGTGACGATCGAAGTCCTTCGGCGCGCCGCTGCCATCCTCGGGCGCAAGGTGCAAGTCGAGCCGGTTTGATGGTTGTGAGCCGCGCGATTTGATGCGGCGTTGTCCCATGGCGCAGCAGCAGCGGGCCACACGCCGCTGCTTGCCACCTTGTCGCCGAATGTCCTGCGGTTACACTCGGTGCCATCATGGCCGATGATCCCAAGGCGCGCCCCGCGATCCTGCTGCAGCCC
The DNA here is from genome assembly GCA_030037055.1 of Alphaproteobacteria bacterium. Taxonomy (GTDB): domain Bacteria; phylum Pseudomonadota; class Alphaproteobacteria; order ATCC43930; family CGMCC-115725; genus DAHUYF01. The sequence goes on along the minus strand of JASHRZ010000283.1, from coordinate 2,451 downwards.
GGGCGCCACCGTCGCGCCGAGGCCGGGCATCCCTGGATCTATTCCAACGAAGTGATGATGGACGCGGCGGCGAAAGCGCTGCCGCCGGGCACGCTGGTCAGCCTGCGCAGCGCCGGGGGCGACCCCTTGGGCGTTGCCACCTTCAACCCGCACACGCTGGTGAGCGCGCGCCTGCTCGACCGCGACGTGAAGCGCCGCATCGACGCCGATTTCTTTGCCGAGCGGCTGGAACGCGCGCTGGCGCTGCGCCGCAGGCTTTACGCCGAGCCCTATTACCGCCTGGTCCATGCCGAGGCCGACGCCCTGCCGGGCGCCGTCGCCGACCGCTACGGCGAGGTGCTGGTGCTACAGCTCAACACCGCCGGCATGGCGCGGCTCGAAGCCGAGCTGCTCGCCGCCTGCGATGCGGCGCTCGCGCCCGCCGCCGTCGTGCTGCGCAACGACAGCCCGGCGCGCGCGCTCGAGGGGCTCGAGAGCGAGCTGCGCCTGGCGAAGGGCGAGATCGCCGGCGCCGTCGAGCTGGTCGAGAACGGCGTGCGCGGTCTCGCCGATCCCCGCGAAGGACAGAAGACCGGCTGGTTCTTCGATCAACGCGACAACCGCCGCTTCGTCGCGGCGCTGTGCGCCGGTGCGAGGGTGCTCGATCTCTACTGCTACACCGGCGGCTTCGCGGTTCAGGCGGCGATGGGCGGGGCCGACGCGGTGCTCGCATTCGACCGCTCCGAGCCGGCGCTGGTGCTGGCGGCGCAAGCAGCCGAGCTCAACGGCGTCGGCGAGCGTTGCCGCTTCCAGCGCGCCGATGCGTTCGGCGAGCTGTCCCGCCTTGGCGCCGCAGGCGAACGCTTCGACGTGGTGATCGCCGACCCCCCGGCCTTCGTGAAGTCGAAGAAGGATCTGGGCCCGGGCCTGCGCGGCTATCGCAAGCTGGCGCGGCTGGCGGCGAGCCTGGTGGCGCCGGCGGGCGTGCTGTTCCTCGCCTCCTGCTCGCACAATGTCGAGCCGCCGGATTTCGCCGAGGCGGTGCGCCGCGGCCTCGAGGATGCCGGCCGTTCCGGCCGCATCCTGCGCAGCGCCGGCGCCGCACCCGACCATCCGGTGCATCCCTGGCTGCCGGAGAGCGCCTATCTCAAAGCGCAGGTACTGGTGCTGGATTAACCGCTGCGAGCTTCGCGCTCATCCCTCGGGTTGGCGCCTTCTTCCGCTTCGCCCGCGCCAAGAATGACGTGACCGATTTGGCTGCGCCGGGCGTTGGCGGCTGTCGCTGGCCGTCCAATTTCCTGGAAGCGGGATTGGCGCGGCAACCAGCATGGTGATCGGCGCTTCCGTCGGCGAACCGGGTCGACCTCGGCAAGCCCGTCTGGGATCACTGAACACCGCCGACCATCGGAGAGCGGGCTGATGCCTGCAGCGGTCGTCGCAATCGCGCTGATGGTGGTCTCACCCCGGCCTTGCCGCGGCCGCCATTCCATGCTCGGACATCCCAAAGGCGCAGCATTTCCTCGACGGATTGTGGCCCGGCCCCAACACGCGAGCGGCGCCGCTCACCTCGACGACATGCAAAATCGACACGCCAATGCTCGGCCGAGCTGTGAAAGGTCGACTACTACGCCCGCCGCTCGGCCGCGGCCGACCGGCGTCGGAAGCGTAAGGCTTCAGCGTCCGGCGCGCGGTCGCCGACAAGGACTGCGGCCCGCCGCCCATGCATTCCCTTGGCATCGTTGAGGGACCAGTCGTAGCCGTCGCCGGCGATGCGGGATTGTCGTGCCAGCGCCTGCGCCAAATGCGAGGGGAGGGAAAGCGCCGGCTTCACGAGGCCGCCGCCGCCGGGCGCGCGCTCGCGCCGCCGCCGGCGGCGGCAGGAAGCCGCAGGCAGAACGTCGTGCCGGCGGCGGTGCTGTCGCCGAGCGTGATGTCACCGCCATGGGCGCGCAGGATCTCGCGCGCGATGGCAAGCCCGAGGCCAGTGCCGCCCGGCCGCGCCGAGCCTGCAAAGGGCCGGAACAGATTGTCGCGCGCCTTGGGCGGCAGGCCCGGCCCGTCATCGGCGACCTCGATCAGGATGTCGCGGCCGTCGCCCCGCGCGCGCACCACGGCGCGATGCGCCCCGGCCTCGGCCGCGTTCAAGGCAAGGTTCTGCAGCACGCGGAACATCTGGTCGCGATCGGCATCGACGGCGAAGGGCGCCGCGACTTCGGAGACGAGCGCGAACCCCTCCTCGCCCTGCCGCTCCACCAGCGCCGCCACCTCCTCGACCAGCGCCGCGAGCGCGAAGCGGCGCGGCTGCGGCGGCGGCGCGCCTTCGCCGGTGAAGCTCAAGGTGCGGGTGCAGAGCGCGATCGCGCGGTCGATCGCGGCGACGAGCCGCGGCGTCACGCGCCGCACCTCGGGCGCGGCGATACCGGCGAGCCCGTCCGACACCAGGCGCGCGGTCGCGAGGATGTTGCGCAGATC
>JASHRZ010000282.1 GCA_030037055.1 Alphaproteobacteria bacterium | reverse complement strand
GCGACGGAGCGAAAGAGGGAGGAAGAGGGATGAACACACCGCTTATACCGGCTCGCGCGGGCCTGCTTTCGGCGGCGGCGCTGGCGCTCTGCCTCGCGGCATCGGGCATGACCCAGGCGGCCGAGCCGATCACCATCGGCTTCGGCATGGCGCTCTCCGGCGGCCTCGCCCCGGTCGGCAAGTCGGCGCTGCTGGCGATGCAGATCTGGGAGGCCGATATCAACGCCAAGGGCGGGCTGCTGGGCCGGCCGGTGAAGCTCATCTATTACGACGATCAGAGCAACCCTGCGACCGTGCCGGGCCTCTACTCCAAGCTGATCGACGTCGACAATGCCGACATCGTCGTCTCCGGCTACGCCACCAACATGGTCGCCCCGGCCATGCCGGTGGTGATCCAGCACCAGCGGCTGTTCCTCAGCCTGTTCGCTCTCGCCGCGAATTCCGAGTTCCACTATCCCAAATATTTCTCGATGCTGCCGACGGGACCCGAGCCCAAGCGTGCCTTCTCGCAGGGCTTCTTCGACGTGGCGATGAAGGCCGATCCGAAGCCGAAGACCATCGCCATCGTCGCCGCCGACGCGGAATTCGCCAGGAATGCCTCGGACGGCGCCCGCGCCATCGCGCAATCGCTGGGCCTGAAGATCGTCTATGACAAGACCTATCCGCCATCGACGACCGACTACACGCCGATCGTCCGCGCCATCCAGGCGGCCGAGCCGGAGCTGGTCTACATCGCGTCATATCCGCCGGATTCGGTCGGCATGGCGCGCGCCATCAACGAGGTCGGCCTCAAGGCCCGCTATGTCGGCGGCGGCATGGTCGGATTTCAGATCACGCCGATCAAGCTGCAGCTCGGAGCGATGCTGGACGGCTTCCTCGATTATGATTTCTGGATCCCGGCGTCGACCATGAAATTCACGGGGATCACCGACTTCCTCAAGGAGTATCAGGCAAAGGCGCCGGCCGCGGGGGTCGATCCGCTCGGCTGGTATCTGCCGCCCTTCGCCTATTCCAATCTTCAGGTGCTGGCGGAGGCGATCGAGGGCGCCAAGAGCCTCGACCAGGACAAGCTCGCCGACTACATCCGCAGCCACAGCTTCAAGACCATCGTCGGCGATATCACCTATGGCCGCGACGGCGAATGGTCGAAGCCACGGGTGCTGGAGGTGCAGTTCCGCGGCCTCAAGGCCAACGATCTCGAATCGGTCCGCGACACCAACACCGAATTGATCCTCGAGCCGTCGGAGTACCGGACCGGCGAGGCCGTCCCGTTCGCCGAAGCGAGGAAGTAGCGAGCGCGGCGCGGCCGCCGGTCAGCCGATCCGCACCAGCGCGCCGCCATCCACCGGCAAGGCCACGCCGGTGATGAAGGAAGCCTCGTCCGAGGCGAGGAAGAGCGCGGCATTGGCCACGTCCCAGGCGGTGCCCATGCGGTTGCGCAGCGGCACCCTGGCGTCGCGCTCGGCCGCCACTTCGGCGCGCGGGCGGCCGCTGGCGCGGGCGCGGGTGTCGACCGCCATGGGCGTGTCCATCAGCCCCGGCAGGATGACATTGGCGCGGATGCCGAACGGCGCGTTCTGAATGGCGATCTGCTGGGTATAGGCGATCATCCCCGCCTTGGTCGCCTTGTAGGCGACGAACGGATAGTTCTCCCAGGCGGCGACCGAGGAGATGTTGATGATCGCGCCCGAGCGCTGGCGGCGCATCACCGGCAACACGTGCTTGCACGCCATGATCGTGCCGCGCAGATTGATGGCGGCGACGCGGTCGAAGGCTTCCTCGGTGATTTCGAGCGGCGAGGCATCGCCGCCGGCGATGCTGACGCCGACATTATTGTGCAGGATGTCGACGCGGCCCCAGCGCTGCTCGGCGGCGGCGATCGCCGCCTTCAGCGTCTGCTCGCGGGTGACATCGGCCTCGAAGGCGATGCATTCGCCGCCTTCCTGCCGCGCCATCGCCGCGGTTTCCTCGGCCGAGGCGAGGTTGCGGTCGACGGCGAGCACGCGCGCGCCTTCGCGGGCAAAGCGCAGCGCGGTGGCGCGCCCGTTGCCCATGCCTTCGCCGGGACCCTGCCCGGCGCCGACGATGATCGCGGTCTTTCCGTCAAGACGCATGTCGCTCCTCGCGGATTGAAATCGGGGCGGGACATGGCGGTCTTAGCCGATCGCGCCGATCGAGGCGAGGCCGGCGGCATGCGTCCGGCGGCAAATCCGCGGAGCGGTGCGCGGTTCTTTGGGAAAGGCCAGCCCCGCGTCAGCGGGGTTTGCCCAAGGGGCAGCCGCCGGCTTCCAGCGATTCGAAGGCCTGGTCGCCGGGGATGGTCTGGAGCACGTTGTAGTAATCCCACGGCATCTTCGATGCCGATGGCGGCTTCACCTGCACCAGATACATGTCGTGAAGCAGGCGCCCGTCGAGGCGGATGCGGCCGTCGCTGGCGTAGAAGTCGTTGACCGGAAGCGCGCGCATCTTCGCCATGACGCGGTCCGTATTGTCGGTGCCGGCGGCCTCGATGGCGCGAAGATAATGGCGGATGCCGGAATAGACGCTCGCCTGGAGCATGGACGGCATCGTCTTCTGCCGCTCGAAGAAGCGCTGCGCCCAGGCGCGGGTCTCCGGCGTGCGATCCCAATAGAACGAGGTGAGGAAGGTCAATCCCTGCGCCGCCTCGAGGCCGATGCTGTGCACGTCGTTGATGAAGACGAGCAAGGGGACCACGCTCTGGCCTTCGCCCAGGCCGAGCTTGCTCACCTGCTTGACGGTATTGACCATGTCATGGCCGGCATTGGCCAGCGCGATCACCTTGGCGCCCGAGGCCTTCGCCTGCGCCAGATACGAGCTGTAATCGGTGGTCCCGAGCGGATGAAGGACCCTGCCGACGACATGGCCGCCGGCGGCCTCGACCGCGCGGGTCGCGTCCGCCTCGAGCGAATAGCCGAAGGCATAGTCGACGGTGAGGAAGAACCAGCTGTCGAGACCCCTAAGCGTCACGGCGCGCGCCAGGCCGGTGGTGAGCGCATAGCTGCTATAGGTCCAGGAGATCGCCGTCGGCGCGCAGGCCTTGCCGGTGTAATCCGAAGCGGCCACCGCGGTGGCGATGATGATGCGATTGCTCTCCCGGGCGACCTGCTCGACCGCCAGCCCCACGCCGGAATTGGCGAAGTCGATGGCCATGTCGACCTTGTCGACATTGAACCAGTGCCGGGCGATGGCGGCGCCGAGCTCCGGCCGGTTCTCATGATCGGCGACGATGATATCAATGGGCTTGCCGAGCACGGTCCCGCCGGCATCCTCGACCGCCATTTTCGCCGCCACCACCGAGCCGGGCCCGGCGATGTCGGAATAGACGCTGTGCTGGTCGTTGAGCACGCCGATTCTGACGACGTCATCGGAGATTTGCGCCAGCGCCGG
>JASHRZ010000281.1 GCA_030037055.1 Alphaproteobacteria bacterium | reverse complement strand
CGGGTCATCGTCTCGGGCGGGCGCGGCATGCAGTCGGGCGACAATTTCAAGCTGCTGGAGAGCCTCGCCGACAAGCTCGGCGCCGCGGTCGGCGCCTCGCGCGCCGCGGTTGATGCCGGCTTCGTGCCCAACGACTACCAGGTCGGCCAGACCGGCAAGATCGTCGCCCCCGAGCTCTACATCGCCGTCGGCATCTCCGGCGCGATCCAGCATCTGGCGGGAATGAAGGATTCGAAGGTGATCGTCGCCATCAACAAGGATGAGGAGGCGCCGATCTTCCAGGTCGCCGACTACGGGATCGTCGGCGACCTCTTCAAGCTCGTGCCGGAACTCGACGCGGAGCTTGCCAAGCGCCGAGACTCCTGACGGCGCGATCATCGGTGTGGAGCCGGCCATGACCTCACTGGACAGCATCCGAACCATCGGCGTCATCGGCGCCGGCCAGATGGGCAGCGGCATCGCCCATGTCTGCGCGCTGGCCGGCTATGACGTGCGGCTCAGCGACGTCGACACCAAGACGATCGAGAGCGCGCTTTCGGTCATCGACCGCAATCTCGCCCGCCAGGTCGCGCGCGGCCGCGTCGGCGAGGCCGACAAGTCGATGGCGATGAAGCGGATCAAGACCGGCACTCAATACGACATGTTCGGCGATTGCGACGTCGTCATCGAAGCCGCGATCGAGAAGGAAGAGGTGAAGCGCGACATCTTCAAGAAGCTCGTGCCGAAGCTCAAGGGGACCGCGATCATCGCCTCCAACACCTCCTCGATCTCGATCACCCGGCTCGCCGCCGCCACCGACCGGCCGGGCCGCTTCATCGGCATGCATTTCATGAACCCGGTGCCGGTGATGAGCCTGGTCGAGCTGATCCGCGGCATCGCCACCGAGGAAAGCACCTTCAAGATCATCCGCGATCTGGCGGTGGCGCTCGGCAAGACGCCGGTCGCCGCCGAGGACTTCCCCGCCTTCATCGTCAACCGCATCCTGCTGCCGATGATCAACGAGGCGGTCTACACGCTCTATGAAGGCGTTGGCACGGTGGAGGCGATCGACACGGCGATGCGGCTCGGCGCCAACCACCCCATGGGGCCGCTGGAGCTCGCCGATTTCATCGGCCTCGACGTCTGCCTGTCGGTGATGCAGGTGCTTTACGAGGGCCTCGCCGATTCCAAATACCGGCCCTGCCCGCTGCTGGTGAAATATGTCGAGGCGGGCTGGCTCGGCCGCAAGGCCGGGCGCGGCTTCTATGATTACCGCGGGGAGAAGCCGGTTCCCACCCGTTGACGCAAAGCGCTCATCCGCTACATTCCCTAGCGCTGGCAATGCCGCGTCTTCCGTGGCAGGATGCGCCGCGCAAGCGAGGATGCGTGCCATGAGGTTGGTGTTTGTCCTTGGCCCTAGATAGCTGTCCGGCGCTCGTCCTCAACGCCGATTTCCGGCCGTTGAGCTACTTTCCCTTGTCCTTGTGGTCGTGGCAGGAGACGGTGAAGGCGGTGTTCCTCGAGCGAGTGAACATCATCTCCCATTATGACCGCGTCGTGCGCAGCCCCTCCTTCGAGATGAAGCTGCCCTCCGTCATCTCGCTGAAGGAATTCATTCCGTCGGCGCGGCGCCCGGCCTTCACCCGGTTCAACGTCTTTCTGCGCGACCGCTTCACCTGCCAGTATTGCGGCGAGGACTTTCCGTCGCACGACCTCACCTTCGACCATGTGGTGCCGCGCTCGCGCGGCGGCCATACGGTGTGGGAGAACGTCGTCACCGCCTGCTCGACCTGCAACCTGCTCAAGGGCAACCGGCTGCCGCAGGAAAGCGGCATGTATCCGCGCCACCTGCCCTGCCAGCCCTCGACCCATCTGCTGCAGGAGAACGGGCGCGGATTCCCGCCCAACTTCCTGCATCACAGCTGGCGCGACTTCCTCTACTGGGACAGCGAGCTGGAGCCGATCTGAGCCGTAAGCTCAGTGCCGCCAGTCGTCGGTCCAGGGTATGGCGCCGACCGGTTCACCGCCCACGGTCTCGCCGCGGTCGAGCGAGGTTGGGCCCGTGGCGTGCGAGGCGGCGATATCGGCGGAAATGCCGCGTTCCGGCGTGTAGTCGATGTCGCGGGCGCCCTCGGCGCATCCGACAACCAGAACCAGTGGGGCCAGCAGGCCAAGCCATCGCGTCATGGGTCACTCCATCGGCGTGAACGCTGCCAAAACACGAGCGATCCCGCCCGGCCCTCGCTCTTGACGATAGATAGGGCCGCCTGTAGCGTTCGTCCATGGGCGTTCTGCGTCTCGATAGCCGGAATTTTCGGCGAATTAGGCTCCCGATCCTCCGCCGAGAGGATCGGGCTTCCGCCGTTCGTCCCGAGACCGAGATCGAGGATTTCTGCCATGTCGCCCCCCGTCGCGAGCGCCTGCCGGCCTGAAAGCCAGCCCACCCACTGCTTCTCCGTCCATGGCATGGTCGAGCCCGGCCTTATGCCGCGCGTCGTCGAGCTGTTCGCCCGGCGCGGCCTGGTGCCGTCGAGCTGGATCAGCCGGGTGATCGGGCAGGAGATCACCATCGACGTGCAGATGGCCGGGCTCGATGCCGAGGCCGCGCACCATATCGCCCGCTGCCTCAGGCAGATCGTTGCGGTCGATGTGGTGCTGGTGTCGACGAAGCAATGAGCCTGCTGCGCCACATCAGGCGCTGCAACGCCTGGCGCGCCGAGCGCTTCATCCCGCTGTGGCGGGGCGAGGCGACGGTCGGCCTGATGCGGCGCGACAATGCCGAGGCGCTGCACCGCTTCGGCGACACCTTCGCGGTCGAGCCCGAAGGCGTGCGGCTGATCGCGCCCGGCGGTTTCGACGCGGTGAGCGCCGCGGTGGACGCGGTGGTCGAGCGCCTCGTCGCCGAGGGCCGCGTCGCCAAATGGCGCAACGAGTTCTTCGCGGTGGCGCCGCGCTGGGGCGCGCCGGCGCTGTTCAAGCTCGACCGCGGCGCCGTCGCCTTCTTCGGCACGCGCGCTTATGGCGTGCATGTGAACGGCTGGCGCCGCGACGGCGATGCGCTCGAGCTGTGGATCGGCCGGCGCGCCCCGAACAAGAAGGTGGCGCCCGACAAGCTCGACAATCTCGTCGCCGGCGGCGTCGGCCACGACCACAGCCTCGAGGCGACGCTGATCAAGGAAGCGGACGAGGAGGCATCGCTGCCGCCAGACATCGCCGCCCGCGCGGTGCCGGTGGGCGCGCTCTCCTACCGCATGGAGGTCGAGCAGGGCCTGCGCGACGACGTGCTCTTCCTGTACGATCTCGAGGTCCCCGAGGGCTTCATGCCGAAGAATCGCGACGGCGAGATCGTCGAGTTCCGCCTGATGCCGGCGCGCGAGGCGCTGGCGCGCGTGCGCGAGAGCGAGGATTTCAAGTTCAACGTCAATCTCGTCATCATCGACTTCGCGCTGCGCCGCGGCCTTATCGCTGCCGACGATCCCGAATACCTTGATCTCGTCACTGGGCTGCGCCGGCCGGTCGATTGACCGATGAAGCGCCAGCGGCAAAGAAAGGTTGACCACGGAGGCAGTAGAGTCGAAGAGAGGCGCGGTGGCGCACGAGCGATCCGTTTCCTCTCCCCGCTCATCGAACCGGACGAGCGGATTTCCCGCATCCGGCTCTCCGACTGGCTTCGTGGCGGGCTCACGACGTGGCGCCGGGTGTGCGACAGAACCGCAAGCGCGGCACCCCGAGGGTGCCGAAGAGATCGTCCTTGCGGATGTGCCGAGCGCCGCGCGTCGGCAGCTTATGGCGCCGAGCGAGGAAGTTGCGCACGCGGTCATAAAGATGCGCCTCGATGACCCGGTCCGTGGCGTAGTGCGAGCCAGGACTGAAGCAGCCGCACCATCCCCGTAGCAGCCGGGTCAGCGTGTCGCGTACCTCCTCCCAGGCCCCCTTGTTGCCCGGCCCGAGTATCGCACTCACCT
>JASHRZ010000280.1 GCA_030037055.1 Alphaproteobacteria bacterium | reverse complement strand
GCCAATCTCGAGGCGGTGCGGGTGGGGCTCTGGCCGCTGCCGGATGTCGACATGCCGCTCTATCTCCTGGTGCTGGGGGCCCTGGCGCTGGGCTTCCTCGGCGGCGAGCTGGCCGCTTGGGTCAACGGCCGGCATTGGCGGCGCGAGGCGCGCAAACGACAGCGGCGCATCGAGGCGCTAGAGCGCGGACTCGCGGCAAAGAGCGCGGCGGGTCTGCCGGCGGCCCGCGGCGCGCGCGATTGACTCGCGCGGGCGGCGCAGCTACCTCCGGCATCATGCGCGTCCTCGGCTATTCGGAAGTGGTGGCCGCCCTCGATCCGCCGTCGCTGGTGGAAGCATTGCGGCAGATGTTCCGCGCCGGCGCGCAGATGCCGGCGTGCCACCACCATGCCATCCCGGTGCCGGGGCGGGCGGATGCCAGCTTGCTGGTGATGTCGGCCTGGCAGGCGGGCCGCGAGATCGGCGTTAAGCTGCTGACGATATTCCCCGATAACGCCGCGCGGCAGGAACCCTCGATGACGGGCGCCTATCTGCTGTTCGACGGAAACACCGGCAAGACGCTGGCGCTGATGGACGGGCCGGCGCTCACGCTCCGGCGCACGGCGGCCGCCTCGGCGCTTGCCGCGAGCTATCTCGCGCGGCCGGACTGTGAACGCTTGCTGATGGTCGGGACCGGCGCGCTCGCCGCGCACCTGATCGAGGCGCATGCCAGCGTAAGGCCGATCGTCAACGTGCTGGTCTGGGGCCGCAACCCGCAGAAGGCGGAGAGGCTGGCGCAGCGCCTCAACCGGCGCAGCCTGCGGGTCGCCGCCACCGCCGACCTTGCCAACGCCGTGCGCGGCGCGCATATCGTCAGCTGCGCGACGCTGAGCCAAGCGCCGCTGATCGCCGGCCATTGGCTGCCGCTCGGCGTCCATCTCGATCTCGTCGGCGGTTTCCGTCCGGAGATGCGCGAGGCGGACGATGATTGCATCCGCCGCGCCCGCATCTTCGTCGACACCCGCGCCGGCGCGCTCGCGGATGCCGGCGACATCGTCCAGCCGCTCGCCTCCGGCGTGCTGCGCGAGGACGATATCGCCGGCGATCTCTTCGATCTCGCGCGCGGCAGCCGCGCCGGACGGCGCTATCACGACCAGATCACGCTGTTCAATTCGGTCGGCACCGCGCTCGAAGACCTCGCCGCCGCCAGACTCGCGCTCCATCACGTCGCGCATTCAAGCGCGCATTCGACGCTCTGACCCGGGAAGACGATGCAAAAGAACCCGATCTTCTGCGCCATCGACACGGCCGATCTCGCCCAGGCGAGGAGCATCGCGCAGGCGGTGCGCAACGTCGTCGGCATCAAGCTCGGTCTTGAATTCTTCACCGCCCACGGCCCCGCCGGCGTGCGCGAGGTCGCCGGCAAGGCGCCGCTCTTCCTCGATCTCAAGCTCCACGACATCCCCAACACCGTGGCGGGCGCGGTGCGCGCGGCGGCGGGGCTCCGGCCGCTGCTGCTGACGGTTCATTGCAGCGGCGCCAAGGCGATGCTGCGCGCCGCGGCCGAGGCGGCGGCGCAGGCGGTGCCGGACCGGCAGCGGCTGAAGCTGCTGGGCGTGACGGTGCTCACCAGTCTCGATGACGGCGATCTCGATGCGGTCGGCCAGCGCGGCCCCGTCGCCGAGCAGGTGCGGCGCCTCGCGCTGCTGGCGCGCGAAAGCGGCCTCGACGGCGTCGTCTGCTCGCCGCTCGAGGCGGCGATGCTGCGCCAGGCCTGCGGCCCGAATTTCCTGCTGGTGGTGCCCGGCATCCGCCTCATGGGCCTCGCTGCAGGCGACCAGAAGCGCGTCATGGGGCCGCGCGAGACGCTCGCCGCCGGCGCCGATTTTCTCGTCATCGGCCGCCCGATCACCGGTGCGCCTGATCCCGCCGCGGCGGCACGCGCCATGCTGGCGGCGGCGCGATGAGCATCGCCGCCAAGATCTGCGGCCTCTCCACCGCCGAGGGCGTGGCGGCGGCGGCGCGCCACGGCGCGCGCTATGTCGGATTCGTGTTCTACCCGCCGAGCCGGCGCAATGTGACGCCGGAGCTCGCCGGCGCGCTAGCGGCGGTAGTGCCGGAAGGCGTCACCAAGGTCGGGCTCTTCGTCGATGCCGACGATGCGAGCCTGGCCAAGGCGCTCGCGGGCGCGCCGCTCGACCTCTTGCAGTTCCACGGGCAGGAGAGCCCGGAGCGCGTGCTCTGGGCGAAGCGGCGCTTCGGCAAGCCGGTGATGAAGGCGATCCCGGTGGCATCGCCCGCCGATCTCGACCAGGCGCCGCGTTATTACGGCGCCGCCGATCTGCTGCTGTTCGACGCCAAGCCGCCAAAGCAGGCGGTGGCGCCCGGCGGCAACGGGCTGGTGTTCGACTGGGAGCTGCTCGGCGGCAGGCGCTGGCCGGTGCCCTGGATGCTGTCGGGCGGGCTTAGCGCAGGCAATCTCGGCGAGGCCGTGCGCATCACCCATGCCACCGCCGTCGACGTTTCCTCCGGCGTCGAGCGCGAAGCGGGCGTTAAGGACCCCGGCAAGATCGCCGCTTTCCTCGCGCGGGCAAGGGAGCTTTGAGGCGCTTGCCAATATTGTGGCGGTCGAGCAATTCGGGCCGCCGCGCACTTTCCTACTCGCACATCCAGCCGCGCCCCATCCTCGAGCCGCGCGATCGCCTGGCCGGCGAGCGCGGCGTCGACGCCTCGCGCCGCGTCGTTCAGGGCCGCTCTTCCCTCGCCGGCATTTGGCCCATCTCAGGCGCTACGTCATCGGTGTACACCGTCGACAAAACCATCGATCTGCGGCGGTGACGGAGTGCGCACCGAAGCCGGGCGCAGGACCAATGCTAGGATCACATCCTCCGCCGCCAAGGCTCAGGGGAAAGATGTGCAGCGCCCAAGCCGCCCTTCTCTGTGAGATGTATGACCCCGGTTGCCGCTCGCGCGGAGAGAGGGACATCGGTCCGCTGACGATTCCTCTGAACGAAACACGCTCTAGCGATCGGGTTTGATGAACGACCTGGCGTTCGTTCACTCGATCGAGAATGATCTCAGGCGCGAAACTGCGCGCGGGCGGCTGAACCGCCCAACGTCGACATATCGTGTTTCCGCCGCATAGCCGCCGGCGCAATACAGCGGAGACTTGGCTCAATACTCGGCACGGTCGTCGACGCCGTGGCCGCGCTTGGGCACCAATACCGTGCGCTCATAGGTCATGAAGACCGTGCCGTCCGCCTTCCGCCCGGTGGTGCGCACGGTGACGATGCCTTGCGTCGGCCGCTTCTCGGAATCGCGCTTGGCGATGACCTCGGACTCCGCGTAGATCGTGTCGCCGGCGAAGACCGGGGCGACGAGGCGGATGTCGTTCCAGCCGAGATTGCCGATGGCCTTCTGGCTGACGTCGCTGACGCTCATGCCGGCAACGATCGACAAGGTCAGGCAGCTGTTGACCACCGGCCGGCCGAATTCAGACTTCGCGGCGTAAGCGGCGTCGAAATGGAGGGGATGCTGGTTCATGGTCAGCAGCGTGAACCAGGTGTTGTCGGCCTCGCTGATGGTGCGCCCCGGCCGGTGCTCGTAGACATCGCCGAGCACGAAATCCTCGTAATAGCGGCCATAGCTCTCGCGGTACCTCGAAGGCCCGACCTGCTTTGCGATGGCGACCATGGCGCCTTCCCGTGCTGCTGAAAGCGAGCGCGAAGCCGCGCCCCGTGACTTGTTCGGACAATTAGGCTACCAGACTTGGCCGGACAAGGGGAGGAGCCATGGCTCAATCATCATCGTCGTCCGACGCCGCCCCTCGGCCCGAGGCGCGGCCGGCGCCGACCATCGCTGAGAGACTGGCGCGGTTCATGGCGGGACTGAGGTTCGCCGACATTCCCCCGCGCGTCGTCGAGCGGGCGAAATACTTGATGCTCGACGCCATCGGCATTGCCTTCGCCTCGGGTCGCTTCGACTTCGCCGAGCACACCGTGGCGGCGATGCGCCGGCTTGCCGCCGCGGGCGATGCGGTGGTGATCGGCTTTGCCGAGCGCCTGCCGTTCCGCGACGCGGCAGTGGTCAACGGCGTGCTGGTGCATGGGCTCGATTACGACGACACCCATTTGGGCGGCGTCGTCCATCCCAGCGCAAGCCTGGTGCCCGCCGTGCTGGCGGTGGCTGCGCGCGAGCGGGCATCGGGCGCGGCGGCGCTTGCCGCCTATGTCGGCGGAGTCGAGGTGCTGGCGCGGCTGGGCGCGGTCGCCAAAGGCGGGTTCCATCAGGTGGGCTTTCATCCTACCGGGCTGGTGGGCGCCTTCGGCACAGCGCTCGCCGCCGGAATGCTGATGCGGCTCGATGCGGCACAGCTCGCCGCGGCGCAAGGCATCGCGCTGTCGATGGCTTCGGGCTCGCTGGAATTCCTTGAGGACGGCGCCTGGAACAAGCGGCTCCATCCCGGCTGGGCGGCGGCATCGGGGATCGCCGCTGCGGCGCTGGCGCAGAGCGGCTTCGTCGGCGCCCGCTACGCCTATGAGGGCCGCTTCGGCCTTTATGCGAGCCATCTGCAAGAGCGCTTCGCGCCCGAGAATTTGGGGCTTGCCACAGCAGCCCTGGGCGACGACTGGGAGCTCCTGAAGGTCGCGGTGAAGCCCTTCCCGGCTTGTCATTTCACCCATGCCTGCGCCGACGCCGCGATCGCGATCGGCCGGGAGAAGGGGCTCGAGCCCGGCGGCATCCGCGAGATTCGCGCGCTAGTCCCGGCCGAAGTGGTGAAGACGGTGTGCGAGCCGGTTCCTTCCAAGCGCCGGCCGGCCAATGCCTATGACGCGCAATTCTCGATCCCCTATGTCGTCGCCACTGCGCTGAGGCGCGGCCGCTTCACGCTCGCCGAGCTGACGCCGGCGGCGATCGCCGATGCCGAGACCTTGGCGCTCGCCGAGCGCGTACGTTACGAGGTCGACCCGCGCTCGGGCTTCCCCGACTACTATTCCGGCGAGCTGGTGATCACCACCGCAGAGGGGCGCATCCTACGCCGGCGCGAGCACGAGAATCGCGGCTGCGCCACGCGGCCGCTTTCGGCCGGCGACATCCGCGCCAAATTCGAGGACAACATGCGGGGCGCCGCGGTCTCGGCACGCGCGGCGGAAATCGCCGAGCGGATCCTCGCCCTCGACGCCGCACCCGACATGCGCCGCGTCGCCGACGCGCTCGCTGCGCCGTCGGCAACACAATCCCCCACTCCCCCATCGGAGGAGA
Source organism: Alphaproteobacteria bacterium (assembly GCA_030037055.1). Taxonomy (GTDB): domain Bacteria; phylum Pseudomonadota; class Alphaproteobacteria; order ATCC43930; family CGMCC-115725; genus DAHUYF01. The sequence continues at coordinate 7,722 of JASHRZ010000280.1, read as the reverse complement.
GGGTGGAGTGAGGGGATCCGGCGCTCAGCACGCACAAGCCCCCTCACCGCGACTGTCTCCCCCGCTGGGGGCGAGAATTTCACCGCCGTAGGAGGTGCCTCATGAGCAGCGATTTCGATAAGCAAGAGGCGCTGATCCTCGACAGCGTCCGGCGCTTTCTAGAGCGCGAGGTGAAGCCCTTCGTGCACAAGCTCGAGCATGACGACACCTATCCCGAGGCGATGGTCGAGCGGATGAAGGCGCTGGGCCTCTTCGGCGCCACCATCGCCGCCGAGCATGGCGGGCTCGGCCTTTCGACCACGACCTACGCCAAGATCGTCGAGCTGGTGTCGACGGTGTGGATGTCGCTGAGCGGTATCTTTAACTCCCATCTGATCATGGCCGCGGCGGTGGAGCGCTTTGGCACCGACGCACAGAAGTCGCGCTTCCTGCCGCGCTTTGCCGCCGGCGAGATCCGCGGCGGCCTGGCGCTGACCGAGCCCGATTGCGGCACCGATCTGCAGGCGATTCGCACCACGGCGCGCCGCGCCGGCGATCACTATGTCGTCAACGGCACCAAGACTTGGATCTCCAATGGCATCCACGGCCAGTGCTTTGCGCTCCTGGTCAAGACCGATCCCGGCGCCGAGCCGCGGCATCGCGGCATGAGCCTGTTCCTCGCCGAGAAGGGCCCGGGCTTTGCCGTCAGCCGCAAGCTCGAGAAGCTCGGCTACAAGGGCATCGATTCGGCCGAGCTGGTCTTCACCGACTACCGCATCCCGGCCGACCGGCTGATCGGCGGCAGCGAGGGACGCGGGCTGCAGCATGCGCTGGGCGGGCTCGAGCTCGGCCGCATCAACGTCGCGGCGCGCGGCGTCGGCGTGGCGCAGGCGGCGCTTAACGAGGCGGTCGCCTACAGCCAGATCCGCAAGACCTTCGGCAAGCCGATCTGCCAGCATCAGGCGATCCAGCTCAAGCTCGGCGAGATGGCGACGCAGGTGCAGGCGGCGCGACTGCTGGTCGAGGACGCTGCGCGCATCTATGACCGCGGCGAGCGGTGCGACATGGAAGCGGGCATGGCCAAGCTCTTCGCCACCGAGGCGGCGGTCGCCTGCAGCCTCGAATCCATGCGCATCCATGGCGGCTACGGCTATTCCAAGGAATTCACCGTCGAGCGGCTCTATCGCGACGCGCCACTGCTGGTCATCGGCGAGGGCACCAACGAGATGCAGCGCCTGATCATCGCCCGCCAGCTCATCGAGCGGAACCCGGTCTGATGCTGCCGCTCCAGGGACTGCGCATCATCGCCGTCGAGCAATACGGCGCCGGCCCTTTCGGCACGATGCAGCTCGCCGATCTCGGCGCCGAGGTGATCAAGATCGAAAACCCGAAGGACGGCGGCGACGTGGCGCGCCGCGTCGGCCCTTACCTGCTCGGCGCGAACGACAGCCATTTCTTCCAGAGCTTCAACCGCAACAAGCGCAGCCTGACGCTCGATTTGAAGCACCCCGTGGCGCGCGAGGTGCTGGCGGCATTGGCGCGCGATGCCGATGGCGTGCTCGACAATCTCCGCGGCGACCTGCCGGAACGGCTTGGCCTCACCTATGACGCGCTCAAGGCCGCCAATCCGCGCATCGTCTGCGCGCACCTTTCGGCCTATGGCCGCGCAGGCTCGCGCGCCGCCTGGCCGGGCTATGACTATCTCATGCAGGCGGAGGCGGGCTATCTCGCGCTCACCGGCGAGCCTGACGGGCCGCCGGCGCGGATGGGCCTTTCGCTGGTCGACTACATGAGCGGCCTCTTCGCCGGGCTGGGGCTGCTCGCCGGCATCATCGCCGCGCGCGCCAGCGGCGAGGGGCGCGACATCGACGTCAGCCTCTATGACTGCGCGCTGCAGAATCTGAGCTATCTCGCCACCTGGTATCTCAATGAAGGCCATGAGCAGGGGCGCGAGAAGCGCTCGGCCCATCCCTCGCTGACGCCGAGCCAGCTCTTTCGCACCAAGGACGGCTATATCTTCTTGATGTGCAACAAGGAGAAGTTCTGGCCAGCGCTGTGCCAGGCGATCGAGCGGCCGGATCTCGCCAGCGACCCGGATTTCCGCCGCTTCCCCGACCGGCTCGCCCACCGCCCGCGGCTTACGGCGCTGCTCGACGCGGCCTTGAGCCAAAGGACGACGGCGGAATGGCTCGAGCGCTTTGCCGGCAAGGTGCCGGCGGCGCCGGTCAACGGGCTCGCCAGGGCGCTCGACAGCGATTTCACGCGCGAGCGCGGAATGGTCGTGCCGGTGCCGCATCCCGAGCGGCCGGATTTCCGCGTGGTGGCGGCGCCCTTTGCCGGCGAGGAGATGCCGCTAAAACCGGCGCCGGCGCTGGGCGCGGACACGGAGGCGATCCTCGGCGCCTGCGGCTTCAGCGCCGAGCGCATCGCGGCATTGCGGCGCGAGGGGGTGGTATAAGACCCAGCGCTCCCCGCCTAGAGGCGTGAAGCGATTGCCTTCCGCAGCCCGTGATCTATAAATGCTCGGCGCCGATCGACTGCAGGGTGAAGGAGGCCTAGGAACGCGACATCGCCGCCCCGCGCCAACGGCATTCGCGAAGCAGGCGACATCGCCGCGATCCTGGTCCGCTCGTACAGTTATTGGGACGACAAAAGAGCCGGAAGGAGGATGCCGAACCGTGCCGACATAGATCCCGTCGAGCTTCGCGACCTCGTCCACAACGTGATGCTCCTCGATGTCGTCGAGCCAGGCTCGCTCTTCCGCTCCGCCTGGTGGGACAGGCCATCGTCGATTTCGTCGGCGTGAACGGGAAGATGATGGCCGACACCCTGCCGCCGGATCGGGCCAAATGCATGGTCGAGATCTTGACCAGAGTCGTCACCCACCGCGCTTTCGCGCGCGATATGCCCATTGGCGCCGCGACAAGTCCTATCGCAAATTCGAAGCATGCTTCCTGCCGCTGTTCCCGGACGATCAAACGGTCGACAAGATTCTGAGCGATACCACCTTCGACACCGATCTATCGTGTCCTTGTCGCGGTTATTACCTCCGAGGCGGCCGCGTAGGGGGCAGGCGCTGCATCCTGGTCTGTCTTGGTTGAAGGAGGTCGAGATGCCATTCACGCCGTTCAACTTCCGGCGCTGGCTCGCCAACAACGCGCCGCTGCTGAAACCGCCGGTGAGCAACAGGCTGGTGTTCGAGAACGCGGGGATGGTGGTGCAGGTGATCGGCGGGCCCAACCAGCGCGTCGATTTCTACGACGACCCCGTCGAGGAATTCTTCTATCAGCTCAAGGGCGACATGGTGCTGAAGATCGCCGAGGACCGCCGTATCCTCGACGTGCCGATCCGCGAAGGCGAGGTGCTGCTGATTCCACCGCATACGCGGCATTCGCCAGCGGCCGGTGCCGGGCTCGCTTGGCCTTGTGGTCGAGGGCACGCGGCATGCGGGCGATATCGACGGCTTCGAATGGTACTGCTTCGCCTGCGGCGCCCTCGTGCACCGCGTCGAGGTGGCGTTAACCAACATCGTCAGCGACCTGCCGCCGCTTTTCGCCGCCTTCCAAGCCGACCGCGATGCCCGCACCTGCCGGGAGTGCGGCGCGCTCCATCCTGGCAAGGAGTCGCCGCCGGGCTGGGTGAGGCTTTGAGGCAGCGGCGTGCGGCAGCCTTGCCGCATTTGAGTGGGCGGTAGCTTTTGGAGTAAAAGACCGCTCCTTCAAGCGGCGGCGGGCGGAAAGTCGGGGGTTCATGGCGTCTCTCAATACCTATCGCGGCGGCCCCGACGAGCGCGGGCGGTTCGGCGCCTATGGCGGCCGCTATGTTGCCGAAACGCTGATGCCGCTGGTGCTGGAGCTGGAGTGCGCCTATGCCGCGGCCAAGGCGGATCCGGGCTTTGCCGCCGAGCTCGCCTATTACCTCGAGCATTATGTTGGCCGGCCGAGCCCGCTGTTCTTCGCCGAGCGGCTGACGCGGCGCTGGGGCGGCGCCAAGATCTTTCTCAAGCGCGAGGATCTGAACCACACCGGCGCGCACAAGATCAACAACACCATGGGGCAGATCCTGCTGGCGCGCCGCATGGGCAAGCGGCGCATCATCGCCGAGACCGGCGCCGGCCAGCACGGCGTCGCCACCGCCACGGTCTGCGCCCTCTTCGACCTGCCCTGCACCGTCTATATGGGCGCCACCGACATCGAGCGGCAGAAGCCCAACGTCTTGCGCATGAAGCTCCTGGGCGCCGAGGTGCGGCCGGTCAATTCCGGCACCGCCACCTTGAAGGACGCGCTCAACGAGGCCTTGCGCGACTGGGTGGCGAATGTCGAGGACACTTTCTACATCATCGGTACAGTGGCGGGCCCGCACCCCTACCCCGCCATGGTGCGGGATTTCCAATGCGTCATCGGCGAGGAGGTGCGTTCCCAGATGCTTGAGGCCCAAGGCCGGCTGCCCGACACGCTCATCGCCTGCATCGGCGGCGGCTCCAATGCCCTCGGCCTGTTCCATCCCTTCCTCGACGAACCCGCGGTGCGAATCATCGGCGTCGAGGCGGCGGGCCTCGGCATCGAGACGGGCAAGCATGCGGCCTCGCTTACCGGCGGCTCGCCCGGCGTGCTGCATGGCAACAAGACCTATCTGCTGCAGACCGCGGACGGGCAGATCCTCGATGCGCATTCGATCTCCGCCGGGCTCGACTATCCCGGCGTCGGCCCCGAGCATGCCTGGCTCTACGATCAGAAGCGCGTCGAGTATGTCGCCGTCACCGACCGCGATGCGCTCGCCGCCTTTCAGGAATGCACGCGGCTCGAAGGCATCATCCCGGCGCTGGAATCGGCACATGCGCTGGCCCATGCCGCGGCGCTCGCACCGAAGCTCGCCAGGGACAATCTCCTCGTCGTCAACCTCAGCGGCCGCGGCGATAAGGACGTCGACAGCGTCGCCAAGGCTTTGGGGATGGCGTTGTGAGCGGCCGCATCACTCGCCGCTTTGCCGAGCTCAAGTCGGCGGGCCGCGCCGCGCTCATTCCCTATCTTACCTGCGGCGATCCCGACGTGGAGACCTTCGCGCGCCTCCTGGCAGATCTCCCGGCGAGCGGCGCCGATCTCGTCGAGATCGGCATGCCGTTTTCCGATCCGATGGCGGACGGCCCCTCGATCCAGGCGGCGGGGCTGCGCGCGCTCAAATGCGGCATGAGCCTCAAACAGACGCTGGCGATCGTGCGCGCCTTCCGCGCCGGCGATGCGGCGACGCCGATCGTGCTGATGGGCTACTACAATCCGATCTTTATCTATGGCGTCGAGCGTTTCCTCGCCGATGCCACATCCGCCGGGGTCGACGGGCTGATCGTCGTCGATTTGCCGCCGGAGCATGACGAGGAGCTGTGCCTGCCGGCGCTCGCCGCGGGCCTCGACTTCATTCGCCTCGCGACCCCCACAACTGACGATCGGCGTTTGCCGGCGGTGCTGAAGCACAGCTCCGGCTTCGTCTATTACGTTTCCATCGCCGGCGTCACCGGCACCAAATCGGCCGACGCGCGGGCCGTCGCCGAGGCGGTGGAACGTATCCGGCGCCGGTCGAGCCTGCCGGTGGCGGTGGGCTTCGGCATCCGCACCGCGGAGCAGGCGGCAGCGGTGGCGCGCAGCGCAGACGCGGCGGTGGTCGGCTCAGCGCTGGTGGACGAAGTGGCAGCCCATCTCGATGCGGCAGGCAAGGCGCGGCCCGATCTCGTCGCCGCCGTGCTCGGCCGCGTGCGGGCGCTGGCCGAGGGCGTGCGCGGCGCGCGGCGGGTCCCGGCGTGAGGCGGCGATGAACTGGCTCACCAATTTCGTCCTGCCCAAGATCCGCGCCGTCGTTGCCAAGAAGGACGTGCCGGACCATCTCTGGCACAAATGCCCGAATTGCGGCCAGATGCTGTTCCATCGCGACCTCGAAGCGAGCCTCTTCGTTTGCGGCGGCTGCGGCCATCACCTGCGCCTGCCGCCGGAGCGGCGCCTGGCGATGCTGTTCGACGAAGGCCGTTATGCGCTGATCGAGCTGCCCAAGACAGTTGTCGACCCGCTCAAATTCCGCGACCGCCGCCGGTATACCGAGCGGCTCAAGGAGGCGCAGGGCAAGGCCGGTGCGCAGCGGGACGCTTTGCTGGTGGCGCATGGCACGCTGGCCGGCTTGCCTACCGTCATCGCCGTCTTCGACTTTGATTTCATGGGTGGCTCGATGGGGATCGCGGTCGGGGAAGGGCTCCTCGCCGCGGCGCGGCTCGCCGTGATGCAGGACGCGGCGCTCCTGGTCGTGCCGGCCTCGGGCGGCGCGCGCATGCAGGAAGGCATCCTGTCGCTGATGCAGATGCCGCGCACCACGCTCGCGGTCGAGATGGTGAAGGAAAAGGGGCTGCCTTATGTCGTGCTGCTGACCGATCCCACCACGGGCGGCGTCTCCGCCTCCTTCGCCATGCTCGGCGACATCACCTTGGCCGAGCCGGGCGCGGTCATCGGCTTCACCGGCGCGCGGGTCATCGAGGAGACGATCCGCGAGAAGCTGCCGGAAGGCTTCCAGCGCGCCGAATACCTGCTCGAGCACGGCATGATCGACATGGTGGTGTCGCGCCGCGATCTCCGCGACACGCTGGCGCGGCTGCTCGGCCTGCTGCGCCGCCCGGAACCGCCGACGCAGGTGGTGCCGCTGAGGAGCTAGATGGCGCTCAAGCACAACAGCCCGCACGGTGCGGCTCTCGCGGTTGCTGCGCAACTCCTGCCGCGGCCCCCCACGAGCGCAGGCGCCCGCGGGGACATCGACCCGATCCTAGAACGGCTGCTGCGGCTGCATCCGAAGCTGATCGATTTGTCGCTCGAGCGCGTGCGGCGGCTGCTGGCGGCGCTGGGCGAGCCGCAGCTCCGCCTGCCGCCGGCGATCCATGTCGCCGGCACCAACGGCAAGGGCTCGACCATCGCCTTCCTACGCGCCTGCCTCGAGGCGGCGGGCTTGCGCGTCCACGCCTTCACCAAGCCGCATCTCATCCGCTTCAACGAGCGCATCCGGCTCGCCGGCAGGCTGATCGACGACGCCCACCTGGCGGCGCTGCTGGAGGAATGCGAGCGCGCCAATAGCGGCGCGCCCATCACCTATTTCGAGATCACCACCGCCGCCGCCCTCCTCGCCTTTGCGCGCCGGCCTGCCGACATCCTGCTGCTTGAGACCGGGCTCGGCGGGCGCTTCGACGCCACCAACGTGATCGAGCGCCCGGCGCTCGCGGTGATCACGCCGATCTCGCTCGACCACCAGCATTTCCTTGGCGACACGGTGACGGCGATCGCCGGCGAGAAGGCCGGGATCCTGAAACCGGGCCGCCCGGCGGTGTTGGCGCCGCAGCCGGAAGCGGTGGGCCTGGTGCTCAAGGCGCGCGCGGAGGCGCTGGGCGCGCCGCTCTTTGCCGCCGGCAGCGACTGGCAAGCGACGGCGGCGCCGGAGGGCATGCGCTATGAGGGACGCCGCTGGCCGCGTCTCGATCTGCCGAAGCCGGGGCTGATCGGCGCGCACCAGATCGAGAACGCCGGTACCGCGCTCGCCTGCCTCGACCGGCTTGACGAGCTGACCATCGACCGGACGGCGCTGGCGCGCGGGCTGGAGACCGTCGTCTGGCCGGCACGGCTGCAGCGCTTGAGCCACGGCCGGCTCGCGGCGGTGCTGCCGCCGGGCGGGGAGCTGTGGCTCGACGGCGCGCACAATGCGGGTGGCGGCGCGGCGCTGGCG
>JASHRZ010000279.1 GCA_030037055.1 Alphaproteobacteria bacterium | reverse complement strand
CGGTTCTGTTCATTGGCTGGTTTGTCCGCGTAACCTTCGTACCGGCTGCGGTCCTGATCGGGCTCTGGTTTCTTGTCCAGCTTTTGGACCTGGGTACGATTGCGGACGTGCAGTCCGGCGGCGTGGCTTACCTTGCTCACGTCGGCGGCATGATTTTTGGGGCCGTCACCGCGCGCTTGTTCGAGGATCCGCGCCGGCTCGCCGGACGGGATAGAGGGCGAAGCCTGATCACGTGATGACTGCATGGCAGTACGGACTGGGATGCTGCTTGCGCCTCGGCGCACCTTTCCATTCACAAGATCAACTCGCCTGAATGATGTAACGTCCAGCCCGTCGGACCCCATGGAATAGGGAAAAGTCGATCACCGCTTCCCCGAGATTAAACGGTGTTTAACTTTTTGGGTGAATCTTTGCTAAGAATATAAACCGTTGACTGGGGCGGCAAATGACGACTTCGGTAGAAATTAGCGATCGACTGACGTTCCTCGGCGTCAACGAGGACACGCGGTCGGCACTGAGGGAATTTCTGCCGGTGATCGAAAGAGAACTACCGGCGATACTGCTCCTTTTCTACGATCATTTGCGCAAGTTTCCTGACCTTGCATCTCTGTTTCGCGGCCAGTCGGCGATGAATCGGGCAAGGGATGCGCAGGGCCATCACTGGTCGCGTTTGTTCTCGGGGAGATTCGATGCGGAGTACGTAAACTCGGTGCGCAAGATCGGGCTCATGCACAGCCGCATCGGGCTGGATCCGCGCTGGTATATCGGCGGCTACGCGTTCATTCTCAACCACCTGTATGCGACAGCCGTGCGAGCCTACTCCAGTCGCCTTAAAGTCTCGGGCGCCCAAGAGAAAACCGCCAAGCTGATGCGCGCGTTGAACCAGGCGGTGATGCTCGACATGGATCTCGCTATCTCGATTTATCTAGAAGAAAACAAAGCCGCTTACGACAGCAAGCTTGGAAAAATCGCCGACAATTTTGAGGCGTCAATTAAGGCAGTGGCCGATGCTCTCTCATCGGCAGTTACTGAGATGCAGGGGAACTCCCGGGCGATGAGCACGGCGGCTCAGGAGACCGCGCAGCAGACCGCCGCCGTGGCTGCGGGGGTCGAGCAGGCATCATCAAACATCCAATCCGTGGCAAGCGCCGCTGAGCAGCTCACCGCTTCGATTGCTGAGATCTCGAGACAGGTCTCGGAGTCTTCACGGATCGCACAGAGTGCAGCCAGTGATGCCAGTCAGAGCAATGCCACCGTCCAGCCTTTAGCGCACGCAGCGCAGAAGATCGGCGAGGTTGTGGTGCTCATCAACGACATCGCCTCGCAGACCAATCTTCTCGCTCTCAACGCCACGATCGAGGCGGCCCGCGCGGGAGAGGCGGGCAAGGGTTTCGCCGTGGTCGCCTCGGAGGTGAAAAGCTTGGCGAGCCAGACCGCGAAGGCGACCGAGGAGATCAAGTCGCAAATCGCTGGAATGCAGGGCGCGACCCAGCAAACTGTTGCCGCCATTGGCAGCATTACCGAAACCATCAACCGAATGAACGAAATTGCCAACATTATAGCCGCCGCGGTGGAAGAGCAGAACGCGTCAACTCGAGCCATCGCGCAGAACGTCCAGCAAGTCGCCGCCGCTGCGGACGATATGTCTCGAAACGTCGCCAAGGTCGGCAGCATGGCGAGCGATACGGGAACCGTCGCCGGCAAGGTCCTCGCCGTCACCGACGCGATCGCGAGCCAGTCTGAAAAATTGCGCGGAGAAGTGGACGCCTTCTTGAAAGACGTTCGCGCCGCCTAGGAAGCGGGTCTTCGCAGGAGACGCAGCGCGGTGCTGGCTAGCGCTTGAACTGCTTCGTTTTTGCAAGCGCTGGGCCGCCCCTCCGATCGGCATTTCGGCGACTGACGGTGCGGCCACCGCACGTCGGGGTTCTTGCGCCGGCTTGTCCTCCCGCAGCGGGCGTCTCGTGCGGTCCGAGTGCGGAATCCGAGGCAAGGCGGCCACCGGTTCCAAGGGAAAGCGGCCACTGATTCCGACGGAAGGCGGCCACCCGTTCTGATCGAAGGCAGCCAACCCGATCGAAGGTGGCCACCCTGTTGATGGGGTGAAGCGGGGTCGTCGTCGGCAGTCTGACCGGGCAAGGTCGCTCCCTTTTGCGGTTCGCAAGGGGGAGGTCCGATGCCCGCCGAGAGATTGCCGATGCGGAAGATTCGAGAAGTTCTGCGCCGCAAGTACGCCTGTGGGACGAGCGAGCGGGTAATCGCGCGATCGGTCGGCATCGGTCGCACAGCGTTAGAAAGTCGATCGCCGCCAAACCGCCATTGCTGCTCAAACATGCCTGATCGATTCGCTCAAAGCTCAGAGCCGATGGCCGCATCCGAGACCTTGTCATGTTCAACTTCGCTATCGACAGCAAGTTCCGAGGCTGTGACGTGGTCAGCATCAAGGTCGAAGACATCGCTCCGCATGGCGAAGGCGCACCTCGTCCGCCAAACTGTCGCGGCAAATGAGGCATGTGGCGTCGCTGCCGGCCGGGAACGGCGGGGCGGAAGCGCAGCCTAAGCCAGTATCTCGACCGCCGTGCCCAGGTCGACCCTCGCCCAGATCGCATCCATCGCGCGGTTGCTGACGGCGATGCAGCCATCGGTCCAGTCTTCGCGGAAGGCCGGGGGGTCGTAATGGGCGTAACCAGCCGGAAGGGCGTGGATTTCGATATTTCCGCCTGGCGACACGCCGGCCGCGTGCGCCTGTTGCACGTCCTCCTCATTGGGGTAAGAGAGGTGCAGCGCGCGGTAGAATCGGCTATAGGGATTGAGGCCATCGATCCAGTAAAGTCCCTCCGGCGTGCGCGCGTCGCCCTCCGCGCGCTTGGGCCCGATCGGCCGGGCACCGAGCGCGATCGGGAAGGTTCCGAGGCGTCTTCCAGCACACAGCAGCATCAGCTTGCGCGCCGATTTTACGACCACGATAAGATCGGCTTTCGCGACGTCCTCCCGGGCTTGGGCGGTCGCCAAGCCGGTTGCGAGCCCGGCGGCCACGATCGGCAGTCCGAAACACACTCGACGGCGGCTCGGCAGGTGGCCCTGAGACATCCTTCCCCCAACGATGCTTGCCAGGGGCGATGTTATTGCCCATTCGCCTAGCCTCAGCAACCCCCGGCAGACCGCGTGGGACTAGCGACGGCCAGCGTCCCGGCTGCGATTGTTCTGGCGAACTGATGAACGTGCGCGCAGGAAGGTCGATTGCAACTAACGTGCGCGCATTGGCCGCGACGGTCGAGGCGATGGCTGGCAGCAGCGCACAGGACGATGGGCCTGATCAGCTCGCGCTCACTCGCTGTCGAGCGGCCTAAGCTTCTTCAGATCGGGCCCGGCTGATGATGCGATAGACAGCTTCCACAATCGGACCTTTTTCGGCGCTGCCGACACGGACCTCCCGATCGGCGACCGAACGCAGCTACTTGCCCGTGACCTCAAACCGGACATCGACGTTGCCTCGCGTCGCATGCGAGTAGGGACAGATCTTCTCATGTGCTTCCTTCACAAGCGCGGCTAAATCGGACTGCGGCAGGCTCTTGTTTTCGACGTGCATCATCACGGCGAGGCCAAACCCGCCGCCTTCGCGCGGCCCAATTGACACGGCGCAGGTGACTTGCGCCTTGCTCGCGTCCTTCTTCTGCTGCTTGGCGACAAAATCGAGGGCCCCGCCGAAACACGCGGCATAGCCAGCTGCGAACAGATGCTCGGGTGTCGCCGTGTTTGGCTTGCCCGGGCCACCCATCTCCTTCGGCACCGACAGGTCCGCCTGGACGATGCCATCGCTGCTCGCGGTATGTCCGTTGCGGCCGCCCGTGGCGGTGGCCTTTGCTGTGAAGAGCGGCTTGATCTTATCCACAGACACCTCCATTGCGATCGACGGAAACAAGAGCGCACTCGCGTGCCAGATGATCCGCTTAGATTTGCATGCGATAGCTCCGGCGGCTAGTCGCGTCTACTGAAGCATGAGCTCAATCTCCTTCATATTCAGCATTCTATATCGGACCTAAACTCCCGCAAAGCATAGCCATGCGTTTGCGGAGGCGGCTGTGGGTTGGACCGCGCTGCACGCGCCCACATGAAGTGCCAACGTAAATGCGCTTTAGCGAGGAATTGAGCTGCGAACCAGCGTTTACTGGACCTGCCGCGAGGATCATGCGGCTAGAGGTGGCGCAATTGAGCGTGGCTTCTGCCGTCCCGACGCACCATTGTGCGGTCGCCGACATGTCGACCCGCGGCTTGCCTGGGCCCACAAAACACTAACTCGGCCTGTCAATCATGCCTTAAAAACATTAGCTTTATGTTATTAAGTTCTTATTGACATTCTCTGGATGTGTTGAGATGATATCGATCTCGCGCCGATTTGAAGCAGACAGCTTGCGGGCGCGTAACAAATGCAGCTAAAGCGCCTGGCGCCCGCCGAGGCTCTCATGCTGCGGCGGGCTTGTTATGACCGGGCCCGCCTTCCGCGATGAGTTCCGCCGCGCGCGGAGAAAAAGGAGACGAGGACGTCATGGTGCATTTTCGCAACATAGTGACACGGCCGCCATGCGCGGCATCGCGCGATCCCTGGGCGCGGGCCGGGATCGAGCCACGCCTCGAAGACGTCCTGGCCGATCCGCTGGTGCATCAGATCATGCGCTACGACCAGGTCACCGAGAGCGCTCTACGCAGCGTCATCGGCCGGGCGCAGGCGCGGCTTCGGAGCACCGCTTGTTGCCGCTGCGCCGCCTGAGGCTTCATTCACACTGGCATGGGCTCGATCGGCCATTGCGTCGTGCTCGCCGCGCTCGACTGCACCGGGCTCGATGTCGGCAGAGCCGACTTGGTGTTCCTCAGGCCGGTCTTTGCTACGTCAACCGAAGCACACACTAAGAGGAGATGACAATATGGCCACGCGTTGGCACCATCCCGAGACGATCGCGCTCCATGCGGGCTATCGCGACGACCCCGCGACCGGCGCGGTGGCAGTACCGATCTATCAGACGACATCCTATCAGTTCCGCGACACTGGCCATGCGGCGCGCCTCTTTGGACTGGAAGAGCTCGGCAACATCTACACCCGGATCATGAACCCGACCTGCGCCGTGCTCGAGGAGCGCATCGCTTCGCTCGAGGGCGGTGCCGCGGCGCTGGCGCTCGCCTCAGGGCAGGCAGCGGAGTTCATCGCCATCCAGAACATCGCACATGCCGGCGATAATTTCGTCACCTCGACCGATCTTTATGGCGGTACCTGGAACCTCTTCGCCAACACCTTCAGGTCGCTGGGCATCGAGGCGCGCTTCGTCGACCCAGAGGATCCCGAGGCGTTCGCGCGCGCCACCGACGGGAAGACACGCGCCTATTTCGCCGAGACGCTGCCCAATCCGAAGCTGCAGGTGTTTCCCATTGCCGAGGTGGCGGCGATCGGCCGCACGCTCGGCGTGCCACTGATCGTCGACAATACCGCGGCTCCCATCCTGTGCCGGCCAATCGAGCATGGCGCGGCGGTGGTGGTGCATTCGACCACCAAATACATCGGCGGCCACGGCACCTCGATCGGCGGTATCATCGTCGATGGCGGCAATTTCGATTGGGCAGCTCATGCCGACCGTTTCCCGACGCTTAGCAAACCCGACCCCAGCTATCACGGCGCGATCTGGAATGAGGCGGCCAAGCCGCTCGGCCCGATTGCCTATATCCTCAAGGCCCGCGTCACGTTGCTGCGCGACATCGGCGCTGCCATGAGTCCGTTCAACGCTTTCCAGTTCATCCAGGGTCTGGAGACGTTGCCGCTGCGCATCAGGCGACACGCGGAGAACACGCAGGCTGTGGCCGATTTCCTGGCGCGCCATCGCGCCGTCACCCGCGTCATCCATCCCGCCTATCAGGAGGGCGAGGCAAGGCGGCGCGCCGACACCTATCTGAAGGGCGGCTATGGCGGCCTGGTCGGGTTCGAGCTCAAGGGCGGGCTCGGCGCCGGGAGAGCCTTCATAGATGCGCTGCAGCTTTTCTACCATGTCGCCAATATCGGCGATGCGCGCAGCCTCGCCATTCATCCTGCATCGACGACCCACTCCCAGCTCTCGCCGGAGGATCGCCTACGCACGGGGGTCAACGATAGCTATGTGCGCCTTGCGGTCGGCATCGAGCATATCGACGACATCATCGCCGATCTCACGCAGGCGCTCGCCGCAGTCTCATGAAATTCTGAAGGGCGCTCGTCGGAGGCGCGGCCGCTTGAGGAGCCAGTCAGGTGCGATGCTGCGACAGTCTTGACAGACATGCCTATGTCGCCGCGCGTCCGCCCGACCGCCGCTCAACGCGCCGGCTGCGACGTCAGCGCGGAACCTCGCGTCGATAACGCCGAGCACGCCCGAGGCGCGGCGCTGCTGATCGGCGGCGGATCAGCACTTGAACTCGGCCGTGTGCGGCGCGAAGTTCGTGCAGGGCCCTGGCCGGACGCGGCGGCTGGCACCGATGATCCTGAACCGTTTGAAGGTCGCTATCGCGCGTTGGTCGAGCAATCGCCGTCGACCGCATACCATCCTGATGTCGGCTTGGGACGAAGCTCCGGTACTGCGACCGCAGTCCGCAGTCGACGGGAGAGCGGTCATTGCCGGCGGCGGCGGCACTGCCGGCCTTGACCGGACCCGGACGTCACTAGGCCTAAAGGCCCAAGCAGCTCGGATGCGTCGCCGTTGGCCGTCAATGGCCGAGCGGGCTTGCCTGCGGCGTCGGCCTCGCTCAGTTTTTGACCTAGATCATGGCC
>JASHRZ010000278.1 GCA_030037055.1 Alphaproteobacteria bacterium | reverse complement strand
CTACGCTACACAAGTCGTTTGCGGTCGCACTGGAAGCGCGTGTTTGGCAGCTCGATTGCCTCCTCTACGTCAAGCGGTAATCCGCCAGCCTCACTGAGACTCTTTGGGAGACCGGCATTGATGCGCCCCAGGCAAAACGGGTTCTCTTTAATCGAGCTGCTCATTGTAGTAGCCATTATCCTGATCATCGCTGCCATCTCGATTCCGAACCTGCTGCGCTCCCGCATGGCTGCCAACGAGGCTTCGGCCGTAGGCTCTCTTAGGACCATCAACACGGCCTGCATCGCTTACTCGACAACGTTCGGGGGATTCCCCTCCGTGCTCAGCAATCTGGGGACGTCGGGCGGTGCCAGTTCCACCTCCGCGGATCTCATCGACAATGTTCTCGCCAGTGGTGCGAAGACTGGATACACCTTCACCTACACCGCGGGCGCAGCGGCTGGGGGCGTCATCCCCGTGTACACTCTTACCGCAAGTCCGATCGTCGCCGGCCAAACCGGCCAACGATATTTTTTTACGGACGAATCCGCAGTGATCCGGTTCAATATCTCCGCTCTCGCGACTGCGTCCGACGCTCCTTTGCAATAATTTCGATCGCCTGCCGCTGGGTAAGTTGTCCTGCGCCCTGCCTGCCTCTGACGCTACGTCTCTTGGTGCCTCCTAAACACTGCCCGGGTCGGCATTCGTCTCGCGGAGACAAAATTCGTCAGATTGTGGCAAGTAGCTGCGACATATCTTGTCGCTGACGTCCCTCAATCCTCCCGTCTTGGCACCCCTGGGCCACCTTTGGCCGCACGAGATTGACAATACAAGGCTTAGAGCGAACAGGCGCTCCGCCGAGCAGGTCCCACTATGGAACAGGAATTGCCCTGCCTCGTGGGAAGTCCTGATTCCTTATACATTTTGATCAGCAAGGAGGAATTTTCTGATGCGAAAGACAGAGAAGGGTTTCTCATTGATCGAACTTCTGATAGTCGTAGCAATCATCTTGATCATCGCAGCGATTGCGATTCCGAACCTGCTCCGCTCGCGTATGGCCGCCAACGAGGCGTCTGCCGTGGGCTCTCTGCGCACGGTCAACACGGCGTGCGTTTCGTACTCCACAACGTATGGCATCGGATTTCCCTCGACGTTGGCCAACCTGGGAACCTCGGGTGCTGCCAGCTCGACCTCAGCCGACCTGATCGACAGCGTTCTGGCTAGCGGTGCCAAGAGCGGCTACACCTTCACGTATGTGGCGGGTGCCGCAGCCGGTGGTGTGGTTCCAACTTATACGCTGAACGCGTCCCCGATAACTCCGGGCCAGACCGGCCAGCGGTATTTCTACACGGATGAGTCCGGCGTCATCCGGTTCAACGTCTCCGCCGTCGCGTCGGCGTCAGACAACCCGCTTCAGTAGTCTCGTTTCAGTCTTCTTCCCGAAAGGAGGGCGTTCTGGCGCCCTCCTTTTGTTTTTCTTGGCGCTCTAGTGGGAGAATGGAGTGCTGCCATGCGCTCCGTGCCTTCGCTCCCCTTTCCATTCCGGCTGCTCTTCCTTTCGCTCGCGGCCATGCTTTTCGTCGGCCCGGCTGGAAGCCAGGACGCCGAAAAGCCGGTGGCCAAGATCGTGCGGTCTCTTGAAGCTCGCTACAAGGGGGCCGAGAGCTTCCGAGCGGTATTCATGGAACGCCGCTCGGAGGGCCGCGGCTCCTTGCAGATGGAGTCTGGCACCCTCTATATCCGTCGACCTGGATTGATGCGCTGGGACTACGAAGCACCGGAGAAAAAGCTCTTTCTGGTGGACGGAAAATTTGCCTGGTTCTACGTCCCGGCGGACCGCACAGCCACTAAAGCTGCCATCCGCCAATCCGACGACTCGCGCATTCCCCTCCTGCTCCTGACCGGCAAGACCAGCCTCGGGCGCGTGTGCCGCCGCATCGAGCTGGCCGATGTTCGCGTGGAGGCAGCCGGAGATACGGCACTGCGCTGTCTTCCCACCCATGGCGCGGAAGCCCACTATAAGGAGGCCGTCTTGGAAGTGGACTCGGAGAGCCATCTGGTGCGTCTGCTGGTGCGGGAAGCGGGAGACATAGAGACGGAATTTCACTTCGGCCGATGGGAGGAAAACTTGCCGTTGGAGCGCTCGTTCTTCGAATTTGCGCCGCCCAAGGGCACCGTCATCGTCGACGAACGCACCCTCATTGGCGATGCGGACTCGAACCAGCAACACTAGAGAAACGTTGCGTTTGTCAAGGGCGAGGTAGGCTGGAACAGGAATCCCCGGCAGAGGCTTCCCGGCAGGATTCCACGCTGCCCAGCGGCCCTCCCGCGCGTCGAACAATACCAGGGGGCGAAGTGGGCCCGTGGCGCGTCGGCGGCGGAAGAGGTAGCGCTTGTACACCAGGGTCCTCCTCGGGGGCTGCGGGTGTCCGCGTCGGCTCAGTTCCGGTGCTCGCCCTGCCAGCGGCGGAACTGCTCGTAGAGCTGGTCCTTCTGCTCGGCGGTGAGCGTCTGGCTGCCGCTCGCCTTGCTGCGCTCGTCCAGGAACTTGATGAAGATGTCGCGCAGCTGGTCCTCGCTGAAGGCGGCAGGCGCGCTGCCGTTGCGCTTGATCCAGTCCTCGGCGGGCGCGAAGCGCCGCCAGTGCGGCAGCTCGGCGGCGAGATTCACCTCGCGCCATTTCGGATGATGCGGCGCCTCGAGCAGCTTGGGGAATTGGGTGAAGAAGACTTCGACGAAATTCGCCACGTTGTGGTAGCGCTCGGATTCCGGCGCGAGCCCCGCGACGATCAGCACGGTGCCGACCGCAACGGTATCGACCGGGCTCCCCGGCGCGACGAGATCGGGATAATCCTCGTTGGCGAGGCGCGCCGGCAGATAGGCCGAGGCGATCTCGCCCTTGAGCGGCACGGCGAGGAAATGCAGATTGTCCTCTGGCCGCACCGCCTCGAAGAGCGGCGCCGGCTTGCCGACCACCACCGCCATTGCCGCGATCTCGCCCCGGCGCAGCTTCTCCAGCGCCAGCGCCTGGCCATAGGCCGTCGGCTCGACCTTGATCTTGAGGAGATCGAACAGGCGCGGGCCGGTGAAGGCGGTGCCGTCCTTGGGCGTGCCGAAATTCACCTTCTTGCCGGCGAGATCGCCGATGCCATGGATATCGGCGCGCGCCAGGAGATGGAACTCGTCGTTGTTGAGCTTGGCGATATAGGTGACGAAGCCGTCGATATTCGCGTAAAGCTTCTGCGCGCGGGCATAGTCGAGCACGTCGGTCTGGACGATGGCGAGATCGACGCCGCGCAGCACCTTGAGATCGGCGAGGTTCTGGAAGGCGCCCTTGCCGACCACCGGCAGCACGCGCCGCGTCGCGCCGTCATCGAGCATGTCGGCGAGGTCCTCGGCCATGCGCAGCGAGGTGCCGCCGACGCCGCCGGCGACGATCTCGACCAGACCGCGATTGGCGCGCTCGACGAGCGTTTCGGCGGCGCGCGCGCCGACGCCAGGGAACGCCAGCGCCAGCAGCGTTGCGGCGATGGCGGTCAGGCGGCGAAGATCTGTTGCGGGACGTGTCATGCGGGGCACCCCAATGCGTCGCGCCGGCGCGGATCAGCCGGCATATGTGACCATCAGCCGCTGCATCAAGCCGTCGGCCTCCTTGTCGCCGCCGGCGCTCCCCTTGCGATACCAGCGCGCCGCGGCAACGGGATCGCCGCGGATGAAGCGGGCATGCGTTTCGGCGAGGAAGAGCGGGTCATAGGTCTTGCCGGCGGCGGTAGCGGCGTGCGCGCTGCCGCCTTCGGCGGCGCGCTCGTAGAAGAGCCGCGCCCCGGCGACGTCGCCGGTGGCGAGCAGCTGATCGCCGCGCGCCATCAGCGTATCGATCTCCAGCGGCGGCAGGGCCGCTGCCGGCTCGGCGGCGGGCTCTGCCGCCTCGGGCGGCGGAGCGGGCTTCGCCGGGAG
>JASHRZ010000277.1 GCA_030037055.1 Alphaproteobacteria bacterium | reverse complement strand
GTCATCCGGCGCTTGCCGAAGTCTCGGTGGTCGGCCGCCCGCATGCCGATTGGGGCGAGGAGGTCGTCGCCTTCGTCGTGCTCCGCCCTGGCATGCAGGCCGAGGAGGCCGAGCTCGACCGGGTCTGCCTTGATTCCATCGCCCGCTTCAAGCGCCCGCGCGCCTACCGCTTCCTCGCGGCACTGCCCAAGAACCATTACGGCAAGGTGCTGAAGACTGAGCTGCGCAAGCTGCTGGCGGAAGGCGGATAGGGGCGCTCAGAGAAAGCGCGGCAGCACCTTCTCCGTGAACAGCATGAAGGAGGAGTGGCTGAGCGGCGCGATCATGAGATAGTCGAGATACATCTCGCTGCGCAGCCGCTCGATCCGGTCGACGACGCGCTCGGGCCGGCCATGGATGACGCACGATCGGATATAGCGCTCCATCCGCTCGCGCTCGTCCATGGTCATGGCGTGGCCGTGGGAGGTGATGCCGCTCGCCTTGGTCGGGTTGATGTAGGAGCCGGCGATCCAGCGCACGCCGGCGCGCGCGATCTCCTCGGCCGCCTCGTCGCTCTCGGCGACGGCGAGGAGACGTGCGATCGGCAGGTCGCGGCCGGCGAGCGCATGGCCATTGGCCTCGAGCTCGCGACGGTAGCGCTCGCGGTTCGCCGCGTTCTCGGCAAAGGTCTGATGCGGGCCGAGCAGGATCGAGTAGCCGTGCCGCGCCGCCCAGTCGATCGCTGCCGGCGAGCCGGCGGCGAGCCAGACCGGCGGGTGCGGCCGCTGCAACGGCTTCGGCAGCACTTCGACATCCTCGAACCGCCAATAGCGGCCGGACCAATTGAGCCGCTCGTTCCTCCAGGCGGCAAGGACGATCTCGACCGCCTCGTGAAAGCGCGCCGCGCTCTCCTCCAGGCTCACGCCGAACACTTTGAACTCAGTGGGATCGAAGCCGCGGCCGGCCCCCCAATTGACCCTGCCGCCCGACAGCACGTCGAGCAGCCCCACCTCCTCGGCAAGCCGCAGCGGATGGTAGAAGGCGGCAAGCGACACCGCCATGCCGATGCGGATGCGCGACGTGTGGTTGGCGAGGTGCACGCCCATCATGTGGACCGACGGGCAGACGCTGTAACCGCTGAAATGATGCTCGGCGAGCCACACGGCGTCATAGCCGGCGCGGTCCATGATCTCGACCCGCTGCAGCGCGCGATCATAGACCGTCGGCAACGACACCCGCCGCTCCGGCCAGCTGAAGAATTGCAGGACGCCGATTTTCATCGGCGCCTAGAAGGTTCCGGGATAGGCGCCCCCGTCGATCAGGAAATTCTGGCCGGTGACATAGCTCGCCTGCTGGCTGCAGAGAAAGGCGCAGGCGGCGCCGAACTCGTTGATGGTGCCGAAGCGGCCGGCGGGAATGGCGGCGGCGCGCTCGGCTCTCGCCGCCTCGAGCGTCAGATTGCGGTTCTTGGCCATCGCCGCGATGGTCGAGTTCAGCCGGTCGGTATCCATCGCCCCCGGCAGCAGATTGTTGATGGTGACGTTGTGCTTCACGGTCTTGCGCGCGAGGCCGGCGACGAAGCCGGTGAGGCCGCTGCGCGCACCGTTGGACAGTCCCAGAATGTCGATCGGCGCCTTCACTGCGCTCGAGGTGATGTTGACGATACGGCCGAAGCGGCGCCGAATCATGCCGTCGATTGTCCGGCGGATAAGCTCGATCGGCGTCAGCATATTGGCGTCGAGCGCCTTGATCCAGGCCTCGCGTTCCCATTCGCGGAAATCGCCGGGCGGCGGACCGCCGGCATTATTGACGAGGATATCGGGCTCGGGGCAGGCGGCGAGCGCCGCCTTGCGGCCCTCGGGCGTGGTGATGTCGCAGGCGACAGTGGCGACCTTGGCGCCGGTCTTGGCGCGGATTTCGGCCGCGGCGGCCTCGAGCGTCTCCTTGCCGCGCGCGAGGATGACGAGCTCGACGCCGTCCTCGGCGAGCGCCAGCGCGCAGCCTTTGCCGAGCCCTTTGCTGGCGGCGCAGACGAGCGCCTTCTTGCCGGCGATACCGAGATCCATGGGCCTCCTCCGCCCTTGCCTTTGCCGCCATGATAGGCGCAGCGGACGAAGCCGACCAGGACTAGAAAGCCGGTGTCTTCGCCGTGCGGATGGCGGGCAGCGACTTGATGTAGACGGCGATGGCGCGGCGGTCGGCGTCGGTGAGCGCCGCGGTGCCCTTCACCACGTCGCCCATGCCGGAACCGACGAAATCCATGTCGGGAGTCTGGCCCGTCTTGAGCAGGGTTGCGATGTCCTCGAGGCTCCATTTGCCGATGCCGGTCTCGCCATCGCCCGTGATGTTTGGTACCTTCATGCCGTCGGGCCCCTGCGGATTGCCGGAAAACGCCCGGCCGGTCTCGAGCCCGCCCAGCAGGTTGCGCGGCGTGTGGCATTGCTGGCAATGCACCACCGCCTCGGCGAGATAGCGTCCGCGGTTCCACTCGGGGCTCTCGCCCGCGACCGGCGGCAGCGGCCCCTGGCGGAAGAACAGCGCGCGCCACAAGAGCTGCAGGAACCGCCAGCCGAAGGGGAAGCGCAGCTGATGCGGCCTATCGGGCTGTGCCGCCGGCGCGCGCGTGCGCAGATAGGCATAGAGGTCGGCAATGTCTGCATCGGTCATCCCGGTGAAGGCCGGGTAGGGAAAGACCGGGAAGAGATATTCACCGAGGCGTCCGACGCCCTGACGCAACGCGCGGCGGAACTCGGCCTCGCTCCAGGCGCCGATGCCGGTTTGTGGGTCGGGCGAAATGTTCGGGCTGAAGAACACGCCGAAGGGCGTCGCCAGCGGCCGCCCGCCGGCCAGCGGCGCGCCGTCGCCTTTCACATCGGTGTGACATGCGAGGCAATCCGCCGCCTGGAACAGCACCTCCCCGCGCTTCAGCTGCGCCTCGTCGGCGGCGGGGGCCGGCGGCACGACAAGCGCGAGCAGGACCGCGGCGAGCCGCACCGGCGCCATGGCCCTCCGCACTCGGCTCAGCTTAGCTCAGCTTCTCGCGATAGGGCGTGTGGCAGGCGCCACAGCCATTCTTGCCGGTGTCGCCGAGCTGGGCGCCGACCGCCGCCTTGTCGCCGCTCTTGATCGCGGCGGCGAGCTTCTGCTCCTCGCTCGCGAGCGCGGCCGGGATCGCCTTGAACTTGTCCCACTCCTTCCAGATCTCGGGTTTGGCGCCGGTTTTGCCGGGAAAGGCGTCCATGCCGGTGCCGGGTGGAAAGAGATCGATGATCTTCGGCGCAATCGACTGCAGATCGGCAATCGCCTGTGCCGCGGCCGCCTGGTCGGCCTCGCCCTTGATATAGTCCTGGATCGCCTTGAAATCGGCGCCCTGGCGTTTCATCGTGTCGCGCCGCGTCTGGATCTGCGCCTCCTTGTCCTGCGCCACCACGCCGACGGCGCCGAATCCGAGCGCCAGCGCCACGCCCAACGCTGCAAAGCCCGTCCATGAAAAATGCCGCATCTTGCGCTCCCTCTCTCTCGTCGCGCCGGCCGAGGTTGCCGCGCGTTGGCCGTGATGATCAGGACGAGCCTCCGCCCCGAGGCTCACGATTGCGTGACAAAAACCGTTATTTCACCGGCCCGGCGATATGCGCTTTGAAGCCCGGCCGCTCGCCGATCCGCTCGTACCACGCCCTGAGCCGCGGCAGGTTCGGCCGCTCGATCGGATAGGCATGCCAGCGATGGCCGAACATGCCGAGCGTGATATCGGCCAGGCTGAAGCTTTCGCCGGCGACATAGGGGCCGCGCTCGAGCTGGCGCTCGAGGATGGTCCAGAGCTCGATGGCGCGAAGCCGCGCCGCCTCGAGCGCGTTCGCGTCGCGGCGCTCGGGCGGCGTGCGGTAATAGCCGACCAGCATCACCGCCATAGGCTGGGCGAGCGAAGCCAGCTCCCAATCCATCCAGCGCTCGACCTCGGTGCGCTGGGCGGGATCGCGGGGGTGCAGCCACTCGCCGCCGCGCGTCGCGCAGAGATAGCGGATGATGGTGTTGGATTCCCAGATGATGAGCGCGCCGTCCTGCACCGTCGGCACGAGGCCGTTCGGGTTCATCGCGAGATAGGCCGGATCCTTGTTGCCGCCGAAAGGCCCGCCCCAATCGACGCGCTCGAAGGCGATGTCGAGCTCGGCGCAGGTCCACAGCACCTTCTGCACGTTGGACGAGGTGGTCCGTCCCCAGATCTTGAGCATCGGTCCCTCCCTGACAGCTCCACGCTAGCGGGGGACGGGAGAGGCTTCAACACCGGCCGCGGCACGAGCGTGCCGCTTCAGAGCAGCCCAAGCTCGAGCTTCGCTTCCTCGCTCATGCGATCGCGGGTCCAGGGCGGCGTCCAGACCAGCTTGACGCGCGCGTCCTGGACGCCGGGTACGGCGGCCACCGCCTGCTGCACCTGACCGGGCAGCGCGCCGGCGACGGGACAGGCCGGCGTCGTCAAGGTCATCTCGACATAGACCGTGCCGTCCTTGTTGACGATGAGCTCGTAGATGAGGCCGAGATCGACGAGGTTCACCGGGATCTCGGGATCGCGTACCGTCTTGAGCGCCTCGATCACCTGCGCCTGCAGCGCAGGATCGCCGTCATCGGGCTCCGGGCGCTCGACTTCCTCGCCGGTCTCGCCCTCGCCGTTCGGCAGGAAATCGAACAGGTCCCTGTTCTCCGACATCGCCACAGGGCTACTCCGTTCTCACGGTGGCGCCGGCCTCGCCGCTCTTCAGCGCCGCCTCGAAGGCGTGCCAGGCGAGCGTCGCGCATTTGACCCGGGCGGGATAGGTTTTGACGCCGCTCAAGGGTTCGAGCCGCTCCATATCCTCCTCGAGCGCCGCAGGCAGCGCCGGCTCCTCCGCGCCGGTGACCTTGGCATGAAAGCCTTTGAACAGCATCTCCGCCTCGGCCAGCGTCTTGCCTTGGAGGATCTCGGTCATCAACGAGGCGGAGGCCTGCGAGATGGCGCAGCCGCGGCCCTGGAAGCTGACATCACGGATGCGATCACCCTCGAGGGTGACGTAGACGGTGACGCGGTCGCCGCAGAGCGGGTTGTGACCCTGGGCGAAATGGCTCGGATGCTCCTGCGCGCGGAAGTTTCGCGGATGCTGCCCGTGGTCGAGGATGATGTCCTGGTAAAGGTCGCGCAGGTCCATGAGGCTACCGCCTGAACATCTTCTGCGCCGCCGCGACCGCCTCGGCGAGCGCGTCGATGTCGCTTTCGTCGTTGTAAACGCCGAGCGAGGCGCGCGTCGTGGCGCCGAGGCCGAGCTTATCGATCAGCGGCTGGGCGCAGTGATGGCCGGCGCGCACCGCCACCTTGTGCTGGTCGAGCACGGTGGCGACGTCGTGCGGATGGATGCCATCGACCTGGAAGGAGAGAATGCCGAGCCGCCGCTGCCCCGCGCCGACGAGACGCACGCCGGCCATGCGCGAGAGCCGGTCGACGCCGTAGTCGGTGAGCGCCTCCTCATGGGCGAGGATTGCCTCGCGCCCGAGCGCCTCCATGTAGTCGACGGCGATGCCCAATCCGATGGCGCCGGAGATGTCGGGCGTGCCGGCCTCGAATCGGCTCGGCGGATCCTGGAAGGTGGTCTTTTCGAAGGTGACGTTGAGGATCATGTCGCCGCCGCCCTGCCAAGGCGGCATGGCGTCGAGCAGCTCCTTGCGGCCGTAAAGCGCGCCGATGCCGGTGGGCCCATAGGTTTTATGGCCGGAGAAGACGTAGAAGTCGCAATCGATGGCCTGGACGTCGACCGGCAGGCGCGGCGCCGCCTGGCAGCCGTCGATCAGCAGCTTGGCGCCGCGGGCGTGAGCGAGGCGGGCGATGGTCTCGACCGGCAGCAACGCGCCGGTCGCGTTCGCATGATGCGTCACCGCCACCAGTCTGGTGCGCGGCCCAAGACGCGCCTCGAAGGCGGCGAGATCGAGCCCGCCGGTCGCATTGATCGGCGCCACGACCAGGGCAAAGCCGATGCGGTCGCGCAGCAGCTGCCAGGGCACGATGTTGGAGTGATGCTCGAGCTCGCTGATCAGCACTTCGTCGCCCGGCCGGAGCATGCTTGCACCCCAGCTGTTGGCGACGAGGTTGATGCCCTCGGTGCCGCCGCGGACGAAGACGATCTCGCTCGCCTGGCGCGCATTAAGGAAACGGCGCACCTTCTCGCGCGCCTGCTCGTAGAGCTCGGTCGAGCGCGCGCTCAGGCGGTAGACGCCGCGATGCACATTGGCGTAGTCGCTTCGGTAGTACTCGGCGACGCCGTCGATCACCGCCGCCGGCTTCTGCGCGCTGGCGCCGCTGTCGAGGAAGACGAGGCCGGGATTGCGCTCGAAGATCGGGAAGTCGCGGCGGATCGCGCGCGGGTCGAGCGGGCCGCGACGGGCGGAGTGCGCGGGCGTGAGCAGCGTCATGACTCCCGGGACTCCCGAAGACCGAGCCAGCGTTGCAGATGGGCGGCAAGGTGCGGGCGGAACGCCCCCTCCTCGACGGTGTCGAGCGCATCGGCGGCGAAGGCCTCGATCAGCATCCGCCGCGCCTCGCTCTCGCCGATGCCGCGCGAGCGCAGATAGAAGAGCGCGCTCTCGTCGAGATCGCCGACCGTGGCGCCGTGGCTGCATTTGACATCGTCGGCGAGGATCTCGAGCGCGGGCTTGCTATCGACCGTGGCGCGCCGGCTCAGCAGCAGGTTCTTGTTGAGCTGATGCGCGTCGGTCTTCTGCGCCTCGGGGCGCACGACGATCGAGCCCTGGAACACGCCATGCGCGCGATCCCCGACCACGCCCTTGAAAAGCTCGCGGGTAGTGCAGCCGGGAGCGGCATGGTCGACAACGGTTGCGATGGTCGTTTCCTGCTCGCCGCGCAGCAGATAGGCCCCGTTAAGGCCGAGCCGCGCGCCCTCGCCGGCGAGCTCGACCTGCACGTCCCGGCGCGACAGCGCGCCGCCGAGCGTCAGGGCGAA
>JASHRZ010000276.1 GCA_030037055.1 Alphaproteobacteria bacterium | reverse complement strand
GCGAGGTTTCGCCTTTTGCGCAGAGCCGGAAAGGGGCTTTCGCCGATGCTGGCGCTCTTGTGCAGAGCCTCCAATAACGGCCCTGGCCTGTGTCGGCTGATCCGCGAGGACATCGCCTGCGTGAAGCAGCGTGATCCCGCCGCGCGCTTCACGCTCGAGATCGTTTTGACCTATCCCGGCGTCCATGCGGTTGTCTCCTACCGGGTCGCCAATCTTTTGTGGCGGCGCGGCGCCCGGTTCCTGGCCAGGTTGTTGTCATGGCTCGGCCGTCTGGTCAGCAATGTCGACATCCATCCGGGTGCCACCATTGGGCGGCGTTTTTTCATCGATCATGGCGCCGGCGTCGTCATCGGCGAAACCGCCGAGGTCGGGGATGACGTCACGCTTTATCACGGCGTGACCTTGGGAGGCACTAGCTGGTCGCCAGGCAAGCGGCATCCGACCATCGAGGATGGCGTCCTGGTCGGCGCCGGTGCGAAGATCCTTGGGCCCATCACCGTCGGCAAGGGCGCCCGGATCGGCGCCGATTCGGTCGTCATCGAAGCGGTGCCGCCGGGCATGACCGTGATCGGGATTCCAGGCAAGGTGGTGCGCACGCTGCGCAAACGCCATGCGAGCGACGGCCGCATCAATCTCGAACATCACCTGATGCCGGACCCGGTGGGCGATGCAATCGCCGCGCTGATCGACCGGATCGAATTCCTGGAAGCACGACTCGCACATACCCAGCATCGGCTCAGCGCCCATCTGACTTTGGGCGCGGATGGGGCTTCGTCAAACGAGAAGGCCACCGCATGAGCATCTTGGACGAATTGGGACAGCTTTCGGCAGCCGAGGAATTCTTCGTCGCGCTCGATCTGCCTTACGACCCGAAAATCGTCGCCGTCGCCCGGCTCCATATCCTCTGCCGCATGGGCGAATATTTGCGCCGCGATGCGTTCGCCGGCGGCGATGAAGCGGCCTTGCGCGCTTCCTGCCGCGCCCATCTCGAGAAAGCCTATGGCGATTTCGTCCGCTCGACGCCGATCGAAGAGCGCGTCTTCAAGGTCCACAAAGATGCGATCAAGCGGCTGGCACCGCCGAAAAAGCCGTTCGTGCCGCTTGCCAGCTTGACCGGCGCGGACCGATGAGCTTCGCAAGCCACGCCGTTCTGTCTACCGTCATGAGGGTTCCGCATGTTCGACGTGATCTATTGGTGGGAGGAAGCGATGAAGCTCTCGGCGGAAGCGCAGACGATCGAGGACCCGGATCTGCGCCAGGAACTTCTCGAATTGGCCGATGTGTGCCGGGAAGTCGCCGCCGATCTCGAGCAACGCGCCTGCAGCGGCTGAAGACAATGCAAGGCGTGAGCAACGTTGATGGAAATTCGCAGAGGTGAAACATGGCAAGCGCGCTCGCAGAATCTTTCGACACGCACCACAATGCCCCACCGCTTCCGCTGGAAGCCGTGGTCGTGCGTTTTGCCGGCGATTCCGGTGACGGGATGCAGATTACCGGCGGGCAGTTCACGCTCTCGACGGCGCTCTGCGGCAACGATCTCGCCACATTTCCCGACTTTCCGGCGGAGATTCGCGCGCCGCAGGGGACGACTTTCGGCGTGTCCGCGTTCCAGATCAATTTCGGGTCGACCGCGATCGACACGGCAGGCGATGCGCCCGATGTGTTGATGGCGATGAACCCGGCTGCGCTCAAGGTGAATTTGGCAGGACTACGGCCCGGCGGGCTAATCATCGCGGATTCGGGTGCATTCGATGAGCGCAATCTGGAAAAGGCGGGCTATGCGATCAACCCGCTCGAGGACGACACGTTGGCGCGCTTTCAACTGGTCATCTTCGACATCACCCGTCTGACCTTGGAAGCGGTCAAGCCGTTCGGGCTGAGCAATCGCGAAGCCTTGCGCTGCAAGAACATGTGGGCGCTTGGCCTGGTGCTCTGGATGTTCGATCGTGATCGCACGCCATTGATCGAGTGGCTCAAGACGAAATTCGGCGCCAAGAGCGAGAAGCTGGCGGGCGCCAATATTGCGGCGCTCAATGCCGGGCATGCGCATGGCGAAATCTCTGAGATCAGCCGGCCGCTCAAGCAGCTTCGGGTGCCACCGGCGGAGATGGCGCCGGGCCTCTACCGCACGGTGACCGGCGGCGAGGCGGTCGCCCTCGGCCTGGTCGCGGGCAGCCAGCTCGCGGGGCTGCCGATGTTTCTTGGTTCCTATCCGATAACGCCGGCGAGCCCGGTCCTGCATCATCTCGCGCGGCTCAAGGAGTACGACGTCACCACCTTCCAAGCGGAAGACGAAATCGCCGCGATCTGCTCGGCGCTCGGCGCCTCCTATGCCGGCCATCTCGGCGTCACCTCATCCTCGGGTCCGGGGGTCGCGCTCAAAGGCGAGGCGCTCGGCCTCGCCATCATGTCCGAATTGCCGCTGGTGGTGGTCAACTGCCAGCGTGGCGGGCCATCGACCGGCTTGCCGACCAAGACCGAGCAGTCCGACCTCTATCAGGCCGTCTATGGCCGCAATGGCGACGCCCCGCTGGTCGTCATCGCCGCGCGCAGCCCCGCCGACTGTTTCGATGTGGCGATTGAAGCGGTGCGCCTTGCAGTTCAGTTCATGACCCCCGTCATCCTGTTGACCGACGGCTACATCGCCAATGCCGCCGAGCCTTGGCGCGTCCCGGACCTTGCTTCTTACGAAGCCTTTCCGGCCGAGTTCTTTTCCGACCCGCCGGCAGAGGGCCGGGTCAATCCCTATCGGCGCGATCCGCAGACATTGAAGCGGGTTTGGATCAAGCCGGGAACGCCAGGCCTTACCCACCGCATCGGCGGCATCGAGAACAGCTTCTCCACCG
>JASHRZ010000275.1 GCA_030037055.1 Alphaproteobacteria bacterium | reverse complement strand
GAAGAAGCGCGGCGGCTCGAAGATGAGGAGCTCGGCCGTCTCGACCTTGCCGTCGCGCACCACGACCCTGAAGGAGCCCCCGCCTTCGACCCGGGCGAGGCGGTCGACCTTGACGGTCTTACGCGCCATGGCGCTCGCTCTCCTGGCGGAACGGCTCGGCATCGGCGTTGAAGCTGCGGTAGAGGCGCCGCAGGGTGCGCTCGTCCATGCCGAGACGGGCCAGCCACTGGCTCAGCGACGGCGCGTTCGGCGTCTCCTTCGGCCCGTAGCAGCCATAGCAGCCGCGGTCGTAGGAGGGACAGAGCGCGCCGCAGCCAGCATGGGTGACGGGCCCGAGACAGGGCGTGCCCTGCGCCACCATCACGCAAACATTGCCCCTGAGCTTGCATTCGATGCAGGTGCTGTGCGGCGGCGTGACCGGCCGGCGTCCCCTGAGGAACGCAGAGATCACTTCGAGCAGCTGACGCTTGTTGATCGGACAGCCGCGCAGCTCGAAATCGACGGCGACGTGATCGGCGATCGCGGTCGAGGTGGCGAGCGTGCGGATATAGTCGGGCCGCGCATAGATGACCGAAACGTATTCCTGCACATCGGCGAAGTTGCGCAGCGCCTGGATGCCGCCCGCGGTGGCGCAGGCGCCGATCGTCACCAGTTTGCGCGAGCGCCGGCGCACCTCGCGAATGCGCTCGGCATCATCGGCCGTGGTGATGGATCCCTCGACCATGGAGAGATCGTAGCGGCCCCTGACCGGTGCGCGAATCGCCTCGGAGAAATAGGCGATCTCCACCGCATCGGCCACGGCCAGCAGCTCGTCCTCGCAGTCGAGCAGGCTCAGTTGGCAGCCGTCGCAGGACGCGAACTTCCAGACCGCCAGCCGGGGCTTGCGCTTCCCGCTCGCCACGTCAGATCTCCTTGAGCGCGAGCAATCCACGCAGCCGGTCGCAGCGGAAGACCGGCCCGTCGCGGCAGATGAAGACCGGTCCGAACTGGCAGTGGCCGCAGAAGCTGACCGCGCATTTCATGTTGCGCTCCATGGAGAGATGGATCCCCTCGTCCCCGAGCCCCGCGTCGCGCAGGGCCGCTATGGCGAAACGCATCATGATCTCCGGCCCGCAGACCAGCGCAATCGCATGCAGCGGGTCGAACGCCGCGCGGGGAATGAGGTTGGTGACCACGCCCACATGGCCGCGCCAGTCGGCGCCCGCATGGTCGACCGTCACCTCGATGTCGATGTCTAGCCGGCGCCGCCACGTCTCGATCTCGCGGCGGAACAGGATCTCGTCCGGGCTGCGGGTGCCATAGAGCAGCACGACCTGGCCGTACCGGCTGCGCTCGGCGAGCAGGCGGTAAAGTGCTGGGCGCAAGGGCGCCAGGCCGAGACCGCCGGCGACGATCACGACGTCATGCCCTGCCGCCTCTTCGATCGGCCAAGCGGCGCCGAAGGGACCGCGCAAGCCGACCGGATCGCCCGGGCCGAGGCGGGCGAGCTTGCTCGAGACCGGACCGACCGCCCGGATGGTGTGCACCAGGCGCGACCCCTCCGCCGGGTCGCCGCTCAGACTGATCGCCGCCTCGCCCACGCCAAAGGCGGTGAGCATGTTGAACTGGCCGGGCGCAAAGGCGAAGCGATCCCCCTCCCCGGCTTCGAGATCAAGCGTCCAGACCTGCGCCGCCTCGCGGCGACGGCGGCGCACATAGGCGATCTTCGGCGCCATCACATCGGCGGCGTCAGCCATGGCTGCCGTAGACGTCGAGGATTTGCAGGCGCGTCGCCTGCAGCCGCTGAATGAGCACCGCCATGAAGCGCTTCATCATGTCGTAGCCGAGGTGGTGGTCGGCCTCGCATTTCTGGCGCAGACAGGTGGCATCGATCGCGATCGCGCGGGTGAGCTCCAGCGCCTTCGCGTCATAGCTCCAACGGTAGGGCGGGATCAGCCACGACACGCCGACGATTTCGCCCTCTCCCAAGGTCTGGAAGCTCACCGCGCCGCGTCCCGGCGCGGTGATCCCGAGCGAGACGCGCCCGTGTCGTATCAGATAGAACTGGTCGGCCGGCTCGCCTTCGTGGAAGAGATACTGGCCCGCCTCGAACCGCACGTTCCTGGCGCAACCGCTGATCAGCGTGCAGAACCCTTCGTCGAGGCCGGCGAAGAACGCGTGCTCTCTGATAACTTGTTCGAGCCCTTCCATGGCTGAACCCTTCACTGCCTTTCCGTGTCGCGCATCGCGCGCACTTCTTCGGTGATGTCGATGCCGACCGGACACCAGGTGATGCAGCGGCCACAACCCACGCAGCCCGAGGTTCCGAACTGATCGACCCAGGTCGCGAGCTTGTGGGTCATCCACTGACGATAGCGCGAGCGCGCGCTGGCGCGAACGCTGCCGCCGTGGATGTGGGAGAAGTCCATGGTGAAGCACGAATCCCAGCGCCGCGCGCGCGACGTCTCCTTGCCCGAGAGATCGCTCGCATCCTCGGTCGAGGTGCAGAAGCAGGTGGGACAAGCCATCGTGCAGTTGCCGCAGGTGAGGCAGCGCTCCGCCACCTTGTCCCAGCGTGGATGGTTGAGGTTGCGCAGCAGGAACTCGTGGAGGTCGTCGGCCGGCATGTGCCGCCCCATGCTGGCGGCAGTGCGGGCGATGGTCGCTTCCGCCGCCGCCACCTCCGCCGCCGTCGCGGCACGATGCGGCAGTTCGGCCAGCACCGAACGGCCCCTTTCGCTTCCCGCCTCGACCAGCAACCGGTGCTCGTCGTTGTCGAGCAGCTCGGTCAGAGCGAGGTCGAAACCCGCTTCGCTCCTTGGCCCGGCATTCATCGAGACGCAGAAGCAAGTGCCGCCTGCGGTGCCGCAGTTGACGGCGACAAGGAAGGCACCTTCGCGCCGGGCCTGGTAATGCCGATCCACATGCGGCCCGCCCAGGAAAACCCGGTCCTGGATTTCGATCGCGCGCAACTCGCAAGCCCGAACGCCGATGAAGGCGAAACGGTCCGCCGGACCCGTCTCCGGTCGCACGCGCACGGCATTGCCCTGAAGCTCGGCCTGCCAAAGCCGCTGCACCGGCGGGTGCAGGAACCTTTTCCAGGAATGCGGCCCGACCGCATAGCCGAACAATGCGTTGTCGCTGCGCCGAACCAGCCGGTAGCGCCCGCCATCCTGATCGTCGCTCCAGCCCCGCGGCAGGTCCGCCAGTAAGCCAACATCGTCGTAAAGGATGGCGCCATCCCGAACGATCGGGCCGATGACGCGATAGCCGCGTCGTCGCAGCGCCTCGATTAGAGCTTGCAGCCCCTCTGTCGTGACCACGGCCGGCTGC
>JASHRZ010000274.1 GCA_030037055.1 Alphaproteobacteria bacterium | reverse complement strand
ACCCCGAAAAAACGCCGCGGCCGGCCGCGACGTGGTGCCAGGCGCCATTGAATTTCTCGAATTAGCGTTTCAGATCAGAAACTTCGCGATTCGAGGTGTCTAACTTCAGGCAAGCATTAGCCGTCATCGAACCGTCATATCTCCGTGCTACACGGACGCGTCGTCGGCGGAATTTCGTCAGGGCCTGATGATGTCTTACGTTCACCATGTTCGCGGGCGGTTGCGGGTCAGGTCGCGGCGCCTCAAGGGCGATCGGATAGCCGCGCTGGCTATTTGCGACGCCCTGCGCTCGATCGAAGGGGTAGCCGAGGCGGTTGGCAATCCGTCAACAGGCAGCATTACCGTCAGGTACGAGCATCATCGGGTGGCGATGGCCACGATCTGGCAAGTCCTGCACCAGGAGGGCGTCGTCGCGTCGGCGTCTCCTGCGATCGTCGAAGGGGATGAGGGGGGTGTCGTTCGTGTCAATGGCGAGGGACCGACTCCGGCGCAAAGGCTTGTCGATACCCTGGTCGGCATTGTCGTCGACAAGGTCTTGGAGCGCTCGACCTTAGCTCTGCTCGCCGCCCTGGTCTGATCTCGTGGTGCGCTGCTTCGCGGCGGCCGCGCGTCGTTTTCCAGGCGCGGGGGTTCCGGCCGCAACCTGACTTGCATACCATAACAGCGGAACAGACGGGCCGAGGAACTCACCGCGGGCGAACTGCATGATGCCGGCGGCGAGCAGGCCCAGCAGCGCCAGCGAACGTGCGTCGGTCTCGCCTCCCGTATAGTGCTTCACCGCCTCATCGAGTCTGCTGGCCTGCTCGCGCAGTCGATCCGCCAGCGGCGATAAGGGCGGCGGCGACATCTCGAACTCAAGCAGCGTTGGCAGGCCACTGGCATGCGCCTGCGCGATCAGCGCATCAAGCGTGCCGGTAAAGTGCACCAGGATACCGCTCGTCAGCGGATTGACCTGAGCATCACGCACATTGGTGCATTTGCCAAGGCGTGTCTGGATTTCGGCAAAGAAAGCCGCATCATGCCGGCGCTCGGGGATGCGAAAGCGCATCCGGCCGGGTGCGCGATGGACGAGGTAGGCTTTGGCGGGTCTCGTCGGCATCGCGTCAGGCACCCCTTACTGCAACCGGCCCGGCTGCTGCTGACGGCTGGGCCACGCTCGCTTCCGCCTCGATCTCGGCACGCGCCTCGGCCGCCAGATCCTCCATAGACTCGACGAACTCCGCCGCGCCTTCGCGAACCTGCTGCTCCAACAGCAATGCCGCCTTGAACGCCGACTTCGCGGCCGGCCGGCCGAGACGGACAATGGTGGGGAGAATAACCGGCGCCAGCAGCACACCGACCGCGCCTGCGACCAGGATCGTCAACAAATCCTTCTTGTCGAGCGACATCACGACCTCCCTGCTACGGCTCACGCTCATCCCGACGTGGCTAGGCCCTACAGGCGACGCACCTGCCGCCGCCTGTGGCCCCTCTCGTTGCTAGCGGGACGGATGATGCGGCCGCCGCTCCCTTTTGTGGCCGGCCGATTCGCTTTCCGCTTCGGCCGCC
This sequence comes from Alphaproteobacteria bacterium, assembly GCA_030037055.1. Classification (GTDB taxonomy): domain Bacteria; phylum Pseudomonadota; class Alphaproteobacteria; order ATCC43930; family CGMCC-115725; genus DAHUYF01. The sequence continues at coordinate 6,621 of JASHRZ010000274.1, read as the reverse complement.
TTGCGGGGCGTCGGCAGGATAGCAACGGCGACGTCCTTGACTCCGCCCGCGGTAGCGACCAGCAGCTCTCTCACGGTGCGGACGGCGGTGTTGCCGATGCCTCTCGCCGCGTCGACGGCCCCGGTCGCTGCGGCAGACGCCATAGAGCCGACATTGCCGCCGATCTCTTGCCCGGCCTCGACAACTCCGTCGACGGTGCTGCGCGCGACCGCACCGACATCGCCGCCCAATCGAGCCGCGGCCTTGACCGCGGCATGCGAGATCTCCCCCGCTGCCGAGATGACGTCGCCGCCGACATCACTGACGCCAAGAACGACCCCCTTGGCAACGCTTTTTGTTGCCAGGATCAGTCCGGTGCCCACCTCTTCTGTCGCGCCGATGGCGCCCTTGACCACGTCGCGCGTGACCTCGATCGCATCCGTGGCGACTGCGCCCGTCGCGCGGATGGCATTCGACACCGCGGCCCGCACCAGCGCCACCATCTCGGCTTCGATCTCGTCGATGCCGCGCAGACTCTGAACGATAGCGTTCTTGACCGCCGTGCCCGCCGCGCCCGTAGGGGTGGCCTCGGCTAGGCCAACCGCTTCCGGATGGTGCTCGGCATGCTCGACCGGCTCCCGCTGCGCCACCTTGCGCTTGGCCCGGGGCGGATCGTCGAAATGATGCTTTTCCATGCTGCCTCCTTCGGTGATCGTTTCGCGGGCCGACGCCGTGACCAAACCATACGTCCAGACGCAGCAGCCCGACGAAATCTGCAGTTATGTATTTGTCGGCTGATGCGCGGTGCTCCTCGGCGCTCCTTCGCCATGAAAGGGTCAGCTCCTTGGCGTGCCGCGGCCATGACTTAGATCAATCTTTCATTTCGTTCTGGTTGCCGTCGCAAACCGAGTCGAACGCAGCGCGCCAGCTTTTTCGATAGTTTCCCAGGGCAGCCCGACATCCATGCGACCGACATGCCCGTAGCTCGCCAACCTTGCGTAGAAGCGTCCGCCCAAGAGCGCCGGCATGCGGCGCAGCTGGTAGGCGGCGATGATGCCGGCGAGCCGGAAGTCGAAGGTGCGTTCGAGTCGTGAAACGATCTCGTTCTCGGCTAGCGCCGCCGTGCCGAAGGTTTCGACCTGGATGCTCGCCGGCCTTGCGAGCCCTATCGAGTAGCTGACCTGCACCTCGCACTCCTCGGCGAGCCCGGCGGCGACTACGTTCTTCGCGGCGTGCCTCGCGACGTAGGCGGCGATGCGGTCGATGCGCGCGGGATCCTTGCCGCTGAGCGCGGCGCCGCTGTGGCGCGCGTATTCGCCATAGGTATCGATGGCGGTCTTTCGCCCCGTCAGGCCCGCATGGATCTCCGGGCCACCAACCAAGGCTCCGCCCGGGTTGATGAACAGCGCCGTCTGACTGTCAGGCGTAAAGGGCTCGTCGGAGAAAGCCGGCGCGATCACGTGTCGGACAAGATCATCCTGGACCTGCTCCGACCCTGGTGCCGCGCTCGACTGCAAGGCGGTGAGGATCGTGATGCTATGGACCCGATGCGGTCGACGATCGCGGTACTGGATCGCCACTTGCGTCTTGCCGTCTGGGGCAAGATAGCGCAGACGCCCCTCGAGACGCACCGCCGACAGGCGCCTGGCCAGCTTGTGCGCCAACCAGATTGGCAAGGGCATCATGGCTGGGGTCTGCATACAGGCATAGCCGAAGACGGTGACCTGATCGCGTGCGCCGATCGCCTCGATCTCGGCGTCGCTCATCTCACGCTCGTCCCGCGGAGCGGGCAGGTCGCGGGGAAACTCGGACAGGCTTGTCAGAATGTTGCAAGCCTCCGCATTGAACTCTGGTCCGGTATAGCCGATGCGCGCGATGACATCGCGCGCCAGCGTGGGTATGTCGAAGCGCGCCCCGGATGCGAACTGCACGGCGATGAATACGATGCCTTTGGCCACGGCGCATTCGGCGCTGACCCGCGAGAACGGATCGAGCGTCAGGAAGCGATCGACGATGGCGTCGCTGAGCTGGTCGCACAGCTTGTCGGGGTGGCCTTCCGTGACGGACTCCGACGAGAAGATGAAATCATCGCGCATCGTTGCTCTCCTCGGACGCAGGGCGGCTGCGGCGACGCGCCAGCTTCGCGGTCTCGGTCACCACGAAGGGCAGAGCCGCCGTCGCGCCGATGACGGCGGCATCAAGCGGCGCTGGTCGCGCGAGCCCCAGGAGCCGCCGCGCCGGCGGCAGGACGCTCGCCAGCGCATGGAGCACGACCAGACCGCCGATTGCGCAGCTGAGCCGCGGGTTCGGCGGCGGCCGTCGCGATGGCAGAATGAGGCTTGCTTCCGAGCGGCAGCTGACGGCATGCAGCAGCTGCGATAAAATTAACGATGTTAGGGCGATCCCGCCACCCTGCGCGCCGTAGCGGGCGACACCGTAGAGATGCGCGAGCAGCGCGCTGCCGCCCATGACGCCACTCTCGACGGCGATGGGGCGGTAGTCCCGGGGATCAATGATCGGGCGCGCCAGTTCGCGCGGCGGCAGCGCCATCACGTCCCCCTCCGGCGGCTCGAGCCCGAGCGCCAGCGCCGGGAGCACGTCGTTGACGAGGTTGAGCCAGAGCAGCTGCACGGGGCCAAGCGGCTGTCCCGCGCCTATCGCCAGCGAAGCAATGCAGACCACCAGCTCGGCACCGTTGGTCGAGACCTGGAAGCGGACCGACTTGCGGATGTTGCGGTAGATCGTCCGGCCGTGCTGCACGGCGACGATCATCGTGTTCAGCTCGTCGTCGGCCAGCACGATATCGGCGATCTCGCGCGCCGCTTCCGTGCCGCCGCGTCCCATGGCGACCCCGATATCGGCCGCGCGGAGCGCCGGAGCATCGTTGATGCCATCGCCCGTCATCGCGACGACGCGGTCGGCCTGCTGCAGCGCACGCACGATCTCGAGCTTGTGCGCTGGCGTTACCCGCGCGAACACGTCAACGCGCGGAGCTACCGCGGCGAGAGTCTCAGGCGGAGCGCGGTCCATTTTCGGCCCGTCCAGGACTTCGATGGCTTCTGTCCGCGAGAGCCCCAGCTCCTTTCCCACTGCATAGGCAGTGGCGCTTTGGTCGCCGGTGATCATGACAGTCCGAATGCCGGCCCGGTGGAAGCTTCGCATGAGATCGCGCATCCCGGGCCGTGTCGGGTCCGCCATGCCCACAAGCCCAAGCCAGACCAGATCTCTTGCTTCCGCCTCCTGGCCAGGGCGGAGCAGAGCCTGCGCGAAGCCCAGAACCCGCAGCCCCTGCAGCGCCATCTGCGCGTTCTCGGCTTCGATCGCGTCGCGGCGCGTTCGGCCAAGACGCTTGCGCTTGCCGTCGTGCAGGTGCCAGCGGCACAAGGCCAGCACCTCGCTGGGACTGCCCTTGACTGCCAAGAGCGTGCCGCCCGGCACGGTATGAACCGTCATCATGAAGCGGCGATTTTCCGAGCGGTAGATCCGGCTCGACACGGGCTGAGCGGCACGCAGCGCCGCGATATCGACGCCCGCGGCCATGGCGGCGACGAGAAGGGCGTTCTCGGTCGGCGAGCCGTTGAGCGCGTGCGTCGCCGGTCCCGATGCGATCTCGCTTTCGTTGCACAAGGCCGCAATCTTGAGGATGTCCATCAGCTCCGAATGGAGCGAGGGATCGGCCGCGCTGCCGGCGAGGATGTATCGCCCGTCGCGAAGGGCGAAGCGCTTGTCGCCGGCAAGGACACCGACGACCGTCATGCGGTTGACGGTCAGAGTGCCGGTCTTGTCGAAGCACATCACGCTGACTGCGCCAAGCGTCTCGACCGCATCGAGCCGGCGGACAAGAACATTGTGGCGCTGCATCTCGCGGATGCCGAGGGCGAGCGTCGTGGTGGCGACGGTCGGCAGTCCCTCGGGTATGGCGGCCACCGCCAGCGCGGCGGCGGTGCGCATCATCTCGACGGCGCCGAGCCCGCGCCACAGGCCGATTGCGAATGCGAGGCCGCAGCAGCCGAGACTGCCGAAGGTGAGCTGCTTGCCGATGCGCTCGAGTTGCTGCTGCATCGGCGTTTGCGGCCTTTCGGCGCTGGCGACCAGCGCCTCGATGTGACCGATTTCGGTTGCTGTGCCGGTCTGCGTCACCACGGCCATGCCCCGGCCGGAAACGATCGCCGTGCCGCGGAAGACCATGTTGGTGCGCTCCGCGAGCGGCGGCGACGACGCGAGTATGGCATCGGCGCGCTTCGTCACCGGCACGCTTTCGCCGGTCAACGCGGATTCGTCGGCGGCAAGCTCCTGCGAGGCGATGATCCGGGCATCGGCCGCAACCATAGTCCCCGGCGGCAGCAGCAGCACGTCGCCGGGAACGACCTCCTCGAAGGCCAGCTCCCTCACCACGCCATCGCGGCGGACGGGCACCGGCGGGCGGCCAAGTGTGGCGAGCGAGCGGATCGTGCGCTCGGCCTCGCGCTCCGTGGCAAAGCCGATCGCGGTGTTTATCGCGACGACGCCGGCGACAAGGGCGGCATCGAGCAGGCCGCCGGTGGCGACCGACAAGACCGTAGAGCCCATCAGCAGCAGCGTCGGCAAGGATCGGAATTGGTCAAGCAGGATGGCGAGATTGCTCCGGCCGGGGGCTGCGGCCAGCACGTTGGCGCCGTACCGAGCGCGGCGTTCCGCCACCTCGGCCGTCGACAGGCCGCGCGCGGCGGTGGTGCCGAGCGCCTCGAGCGTTTCCTGGGCGCTTCGCCGCCACCACTGTGCCGCCTCAGCGGGCGGCACCGCGTTGGGCTGAGCCGCTGGCCGCGCCGGTCCTTGCGCGGTCGGCGGAGGCAGCGGCACGTAATCCCCAATGGCCCCGCCGGAAGCCGTCACGGTCAGGAGCTCGCGCACGAGCTCGATCACGTCCTCGACGCTGCGTTCCTTTTGATAGAGCACGAGCAGAGTTCCGGACCAGCAGTTTGCTGAAGCGGAGATGATGCCGTTGCGCCGGCACAGCTCCGACTCCAGGGTAAGAGTCGCTTGCGAGTTCTTGTGGATGGCCGGAATCCTAAGGCGCGCTCGCCCCGGCAGGCGGGTGTGTACGGGCAGCACTGTCGGCTGAGCTCGCCCCGCCCGGCCGGCCGGCGCGCCATCGAGCCCGTGCTGGACCTCGTCTCTCGTGGCCGGCATTGCGCTTGCCGTCATCCGAACCGTCCCGTGACATAGGCCTCGGCCTGCGCCTTGCGCGGGTGGGCGAAGATGACTTCGGTGCGGTCGAACTCGATGATCTCGCCGAGATGCATAAATGAGGTGTCGTCGGAGATACGCGCCGCCTGCTGCATATCGTGGATGACGATCACGAGGCTATAGCAGTGCTTCAGCTCATCGATCAGCTCTTCGATATGGTTCGTTGAGATCGGATCGAGCACAGAGGCGGACTCATCGAGGAGAAGGATCTCGGGCTCGAGGGCAATGGCGCACCCGATGCACAAGTCCTGCTGCTGTCTGCCGGAAAGTGATAGGCCACTGTGATGCAGGATGTCCTTCTCCTCTTCCGACAGCGCCACGCCGCACACGGTCCGCTCGACCCGCTCATCGAGTGCGTCCGGCGAGAGTTCCTCGCACATCCTGCCGCCGAACGCGGTGTTCTCATAGATCGATATGGGAAAGGGCGTCGGCTTCTGGAAAGCCATGAAAGCCATGCCCACCTGCGCGCAAAGCAGCTTGAGATCGAGCATGTCGCATCTGTCGATCAGCAACTCGCCAGTGCAGCGTTGATCGGCATAAAGCTGATAAACTCGATTGAGGACACGCAACAGCGTCGACTTGCCGCACTCCGAGCGACCGATCAGAGCCGCGACACCCTTGTCGCAGACAGTGAGGTTGATCCCGCTGAGCGCCCGGGACGGGCCGTCGTAGAAATCGAGATCGCGGACGACGATCTTCTCCACCGGCCGAACGGCGCCACACCGCGGCTCAGGCGAGACGCGTTCGCCGAACAGCGAGACCAAGCGTCCGCTGCTGCGATAGGGCGTGTCGAGCTTTCCCATGCCTGCTCCTGGTTACTGGCTCGCTGGCGCTTCGCGCGATCCGTCGCCGCGTAGGATCTGGGGCGCGCCTTGCCGCCGCGGGCGAAACTGCCGGTCGAAGTTCCTTGAACGACGATTAGCGCCGCTTTCGTGGCAACGCAGTGACTCAGATCAACATCGCTTTGGATCGTCACAAAACTGTCATCATTCGAGAGCGTGTTCGATCTCACGTTCCCTCGCCGGCGCTGGCGTAGATCTCGGAATTTCATGCGGATGCCGCGATATCTAAGGCGCAGAACCGTGGTCGATGACCAATCCACGCGAGAAGTCCATCAAGATCGGCGGCGAGATGGTGAGCCTTGGCCGCCACGTCACGTTCCAGCGAGCGGAGGCCGCTGTAACGGCGGATGTTGGCCGACATTCTGCAGCTCATCGCTCGATTTCGAACGCCGCCGGCGGCGGCGCGAGCGAGTTGGATCGAACGGGCCGGAAACAACGAGGGAGGTGTGCCTCAATGAAGGAAAAGTAGTGAGTTCCAGCGCCGCCGAAGGGGCAACCAGCTGCTCGCGTCGTTCACGGCTGTGTCAGATTTCCTTTGATGCCGGACCGCCAACAGGCTGATACTGATACCGGG
>JASHRZ010000273.1 GCA_030037055.1 Alphaproteobacteria bacterium | reverse complement strand
GAGGCGACGCTGCGCGCGGCGGGACAGGCCTGGATCGAGGATCCCAGCAATCTCGACCCCGCCTACGCCCGGGTGCGGCTGCGCCAGGGGCGGCGGCTGCTGGAAGAGGCCGGACTCGGTGTGGAACGGCTCGCCGCCACGGCGGCGCGGCTCGCCCGGGCACGAGCGGCGCTCGAGGCCGGCGTGGCGGCGCTGCTGGCACGCGCGGCGATGATCCATCCCGCGGGGTTCGTCCGGCTCGACCCGATTGCGCTCAAGGCCGCGCCCGAGGAGATCGGCCTGCGGGCGCTCGCCGCGGTGCTCACCATGGTCGGCGGCACGGCGTACCCGCCGCGGCTGGAGCGCCTGGAGCGGCTTTATCGCGGGCTGCCGCAAGGGCTCGGCGGCGGGCGGACCTTGGGCGGCTGCCGCCTCCTGCCGCGGCACGGTCGGCTGCTGGTTTGCCGTGAGCCCGCAGCCATGGCCTCGCCGGTGCCGGCGCCCCCTGGCGCCGAGGTTTGCTGGGATGGAAGGTTCTGCCTCTACCTTCCCGAGGCGGCGCCTCAAGGGTTGAGGCTGGGCGGCTTGGGCGCGGCGCGGCTTGGCGCGGCCGCGAGGCTGCCGGCGGCGGTGCGGGCCGGCCTGCCGGCCCTCAGCGACGATGAGTCGGTGGCTGTGGTGCCGGCGCTGGACTATGTGAGAGGGGGGTTCGATGCCGGCTGGCTCGCCTCCTCGCGCCTTGCGCTTAGGCCGTCTCGACCATTGAGCGGCGCGGGCTTTACAGTTGTTTAAGCAAAGGCGCATCTTACATGGTAGGGCGGAGCAGTGACGCGGCGGCGCGGCCAGGGCCTTGGCCCCGGCAAGGACCCGTTCCGCTCGGAGACCAGGTTGGGCTCGGCATGGAAAGGCCAGGACTGTGAATAACTTCGGCAAGAATCTCGCGCTTTGGGTGATCATCGTCGTCCTGCTGATCTTGCTCTTTAACCTTTTCCAGAACTCGGCCAACCGCAGTTCGGCGAGCGGGCAGGATTATTCGGAGTTCGTCGAGGAGGTCGACCGCGGCCAGGTCAGCAACGTCACCATCCAAGCCAACACCATCACCTATCAGCTCGCCGACAAGCGCGGCAGCTACTCGACCCATGCGCCGAACGATCCCGGACTGGTGCAGCGCCTGCTCGACAAGCATGTGAATTTCAAGTCGGTCCCTGCCGACGAGAACGTGCCGACGCTGCTGGGCGTCTTGATCAACTGGTTCCCGATGCTGCTGCTGATCGGCGTCTGGATATTCTTCATGCGCCAGATGCAGGGCGGCGGCGGCCGCGCTATGGGCTTCGGCAAGAGCCGCGCGCGGCTTCTGACCGAGAAGGTCGGCCGCATCACCTTTGACGACGTCGCCGGCATCGACGAGGCGAAGCAGGAGCTGGAGGAGATCGTCGAGTATCTGAAGGATCCGCAGAAATTCCAGCGGCTCGGCGGCAAGATCCCGAAAGGCGTGCTGCTGGTGGGTCCGCCGGGCACCGGCAAGACCTTGTTGGCGCGTGCCATCGCCGGCGAGGCAAACGTGCCGTTCTTCACCATCTCGGGATCGGATTTCGTTGAGATGTTCGTCGGCGTCGGCGCCTCGCGCGTGCGCGACATGTTCGAGCAGGGCAAGAAGAACGCGCCCTGCATCATCTTCATCGACGAGATCGATGCCGTCGGCCGCCACCGCGGCGCCGGGCTCGGCGGCGGCAACGACGAGCGCGAGCAGACGTTGAACCAGCTCCTGGTGGAGATGGACGGCTTCGAGGCGAATGAGGGCGTCATCCTCATCGCCGCCACCAACCGGCCGGACGTGCTCGATCCCGCGCTGCTGCGGCCGGGTCGCTTCGACCGCCAGGTGGTCGTGCCCAATCCCGACGTCGTCGGGCGCGAGAAGATCCTCAAGGTGCACATGCGCAAGGTGCCGCTGGCCAGTGACGTCGAACCGCGCATCATCGCCCGCGGCACGCCGGGTTTCTCCGGCGCCGATCTCGCCAACCTCGTCAACGAGGCAGCGCTGATGGCGGCGCGCAAGGGCAAGCGGTCGGTCGGCATGACCGAGTTCGAGCAGGCCAAGGACAAGGTGCTGATGGGCGCCGAGCGGCGCTCGATGGTGATGACCGAGGAGGAGAAGAAGCTCACCGCCTATCACGAGGGCGGCCATGCGCTGGTCATGCTCTACGCCGAGGGCCACGAGCCGCTGCACAAAGTCACCATCATCCCGCGCGGCCGCGCGCTGGGCGTCACCATGTTCCTGCCCGAGCGCGACAAGTACAGCCAGTCGAAGATGGAGCTCGAGGCGATGGTGGCGAGCCTGTTCGGCGGTCGCGTCGCCGAGGAGCTGATCTTCGGCATGGAGAAAGTGACGACCGGCGCGTCGGACGACATCCGCCGTGCCACCAACCTGGCACGCCGCATGGTCACCGAGTTCGGCTTCAGCGACAAGCTGGGGCCGCTGCGCTACAGCGAGAACGAGGAGGAGGTCTTCCTCGGCCATTCCGTGACCCAGCGCAAGAACGTTTCCGACGCCACCGCCAAGGTGATCGACGAGGAGATCCGCCGCATCGTCGAGGACGGCGAGAAGCGGGCGCGCAGCATCCTCACCGAGCATCTCGAGGAGCTGCACGCGCTGGCCAGGGGCCTGCTCGAATTCGAGACGCTGTCGGTCGACGAGATCAAGCGCGTGATCCGCGGCGAGAAGATCGTCCGCGACACCGGCGGCCCGATCGAGGATCCCTCGCGCAGCGCCACCGGACGTCGCTCCTCGGTGCCGCCCGCCGGCCGCGACAAGCCCGCCGGCGGCCTCGAGCCGGAGCCGCAACCCGGCGGCTGAGGGCGCCGCGCCCGGGAAACGAAGCCCCGCCTCGGCGCGGGGCTTTGCCGCTTTCGGCTCGCGGGCGCCGCGCCGGTGGCCGCCGGGACCGATGCTGCGCTATAACCCTGCCGGCACAGGCGATCGTTCCGAGGGGATGAATGACGCGCAAGCTGTTCGGCACCGACGGGATCCGCGGCACCGCCAATAGCGAGCCGATGACCGCCGAGACGGCGCTCAAGGTGGCGATGGCGGCCGGGCGCTGCCTCAGGCGCGGCGACCACCGCCACCTTGCGGTGATCGGCAAGGACACGCGGCTCTCCGGCTACATGATCGAACCGGCCCTGACCGCCGGCTTCATCGCCATGGGCGTGGACGTGGTGCTGGTGGGGCCGTTGCCGACGCCGGCGATCGCCATGCTGACGCGCAGCTTGCGTGCCGATCTCGGCGTCATGATCTCGGCCTCGCATAATCCCTTCGAGGATAACGGCATCAAGCTGTTCGGCGCCGACGGCTACAAGCTCTCCGACGAGATCGAGGCGGGGATCGAGGCCGAGCTCGAGCGCGCCGCCGACTTCCGCGTTCCGCCGCACGAACTCGGCCGCGCCAAGCGGCTCGACGACGCCGGCGGCCGCTATATCGAGTTCGTCAAGAGCAGCTTCCCCAAAGGGCTCCGGCTCGACGGCCTCAAGGTGGTGATCGACTGCGCCCATGGCGCCGCTTACAAGGTGGCGCCGACCGTGCTGTGGGAACTGGGCGCCGAGGTCATAGCGCTCGGGGTTGCGCCCGACGGCCTCAACATCAACCGCGACAGCGGCACCATGGCGCCGCAGGCAATGCAGCGCGCGGTGGTCGAGCACAAGGCCGATCTGGGCATCGCGCTCGACGGCGATGCCGACCGGCTGCTCATCGCCGACGAGGCCGGCCGCATTCTCGACGGCGACCAGCTCATGGCGCTGATGGCGCAGAACTGGCACCGCGCCGGAAGGCTTCAGGCCGGCGGCGTTGTCGCCACCCTCATGTCCAATCTCGGCCTCGAGCGCCATCTGGCGAGAAGCGGCATCAGGCTCTACCGCACCGCGGTCGGCGACCGCTATGTCGTCGAGGCCATGCGCAGGCTCGGCAGCAATCTCGGCGGCGAGCAATCCGGCCATATCATTCTCGGCGACACCTCGACGACCGGCGACGGTCTGATGGCGGCGCTGCAGGTGCTGGCGGCGCGGGTCGAGACCGGCGCGCCGGCGAGCGCGGTGTGCAACGTCTTCAAACCGGTGCCGCAACTTCTCAGGAACCTACGCTTCGCCGGCGGCGCGCCGCTCGAGCACGCCGCAGTGAAAAAGGCGATCAGCGCCGGCGAGCGCAAGCTCGGCAAGGCGGGGCGCCTCTCGGTACGCCGATCCGGCACCGAGCCGGTCATCCGCATCATGGCGCAGGGCGAAGACGTGCGGCTGGTGAGCGAGATCGTCGACGCGATCGCCGCGGCGGTCATCGCCGCGGACGAGGCGCAGGGAAAAGCCGCCGAATGAAAGGCCGCGTGCTCATCGTCGCGGGCTCGGACTCGGGTGGCGGCGCGGGCATCCAGGCCGACATCAAGACGGTGACGGCGCTGGGCGGCTATGCCGCAACCGCGGTGACGGCGCTCACCGCGCAGAACACGCTGGCGGTCACCGGCATCGTCCCGGTCGCGCCCGCCTTCGTCCGCCAGCAGATGGAGGCGGTGCTCGGCGATATCGGCGCCGACTGCATCAAGACCGGCATGCTGCACGATGCCGGGATCATCGCCGCGGTGGCGGACTGCCTTAGGGCGGCGGCGCCGGGCGTGCCGCTGGTGGTCGACCCCGTGATGCGCGCGACGAGCGGCGCAAGCCTGCTCGACGCGGCGGCGGTCGAGCTGCTGAAAGAGCGGCTCATCGCTGGCGCGCGCGTGCTCACGCCCAACATTCCCGAAGCCGAGGCGCTGCTCGGCCGGCGCATTGCCGGCGCCGAGGCGATGGCTGAAGCAGCGGCGGCGCTGCGCAAGCTCGGCGTTGCGGTGGTGGTGCTGACGGGCGGCCATCTCGCCGGCTCCACCGTGCGCGACGTAGTAGTGGAGGGCGATGCCGGCTATGTGCTGGAAAGCCCGCGCATCGACACGCGCCACACCCACGGCACCGGCTGCACGCTCGCCTCGGCGATCGCCACGGGCCTGGCGCAGGGTCTGGCGACGCGCGCCGCCATCGAACGCGCGCATGACTATGTGCAGCGCGCGATCCGTTCGGCGCCGGGCTACGGCAAGGGGCACGGGCCGCTGAACCATGCGCATGGGATTGGGTAGCCGGCAGGGTCAGTTGTCAGTGATCGGATTCGTGCATGACGGCTGACAGCTCGCTTTTCACACCAGCGACAGATAAGCCGTCAGTACCGCCGCCAGCAGCGAGTCAAGGCGCGCAAGGCCGTTCGAGCGCCGCGGGCGTCGCGGCGTGCCGATGCAGAGGCGCTCGGCGGGCCGGCCGGCATGCGGCTGATATTCCATGAGCTGTGCCCGCTCGGGGGCGCTTGCCAGCCGCGCCAACGCGTCCGCCGGCAGCGCCGCCTCGCCGGCGGCACGCGGGCGGTGCACGCCGAGGTCGACGAAATCCTCGTCGGGCGCCGCGGCATGAAAGCGCAACCGCCGCGGCGGAGCGAACGAAAGTGCCGCGCGGACCTCGCCGGAAATGAGGCCGCGCGCTCGGCCTCGGCATAGGCGCGGCTCACCCTGCCGACGGTCACTTTGAGACGCCAGGCGAGATCGCCATGCGTCGGCAGGCGCGCTCCTGCCACAAGCGCGCCCCTTCGCAGATAGCATTGACACCGAGCTTATCGTCAAACTGATTCGATATCGGCCGGGAGGGCGTGACCGCAACGGGCGTGTGCGCGCCGTGCCGCGCGCATGTATCGATACAAGATTGGAGAGACCGATGCGCTTGCCGCTCTATCAGATCGACGCGTTCACCGATCGCCGGTTCGCCGGCAACCCGGCTGCGGTGGTGGTGCTGGAGGAATGGCTGCCGGACGAGATGCTGCAGGCGATCGCTGCGGAGAACAACCTGTCAGAGACTGCCTTCCTCCTCCGCGAAGGCGGGGATTACGCGCTGCGCTGGTTCACGCCGACCGTCGAGGTCGATCTCTGCGGCCACGCCACGCTGGCCTCGGCCTACGCCGTCTTCCGCTTCCGCGAGCCTGCGCGCGACAGCGTCGGATTCCGCACGCTCAAGGCGGGGAGGCTGAGCGTGACCCGGCGCGGCGACCTTTTGGCGATGGACTTTCCGGCGCGGCCGCCGCGCCCCTGTGCCGCGCCCGAGGGGCTCGCCGAGGCGCTGGGCAAGGCGCCGGAAGCGGTGCTGGCGGCGCGCGACACGCTCGCGGTCTATGCGCGGCAGGAGGATGTGGCGGCGCTCGAGCCTGACATCGCCGCGCTCGGGCGGCTCGCTTGCGAGGCCGTCCTCGTCAGCGCACCAGGCGAGGGCGGCGTCGATTTCGTCTCGCGCTATTTCGCGCCGCGCTACGGCATTCCCGAGGATCCCGTCACCGGCTCCGCGCATTGCACGCTCGTTCCCTATTGGGCCGAGCGGCTGGGAAAGCGGACGCTCGCCGCACGCCAGCTCTCGCGGCGCGGCGGCGAGCTCCTTTGCGAGCTGATGGGCGACCGCGTCGGCATTGGCGGGCACTGCGCGCTCTATCTCGAGGGCACGATCACGCTGTAGCGCGGCCGGCGCCGCCTTCGCTATCTTGCGACGGCGTGCAGGGGAGATGATGCAGGTGATGCGGACATACGAGATCGCGGTGATCGCCGGCGACGGAATCGGCAAGGAAGTGGTGCCCGAGGGCATGCGCGTGCTCGAGGCCGCGGCGCGGCGCTTCGGCTTCTCGCTCGCCTGGCGGTCCTATGATTGGAGCTGCGAGCGCTTCGCCAAGACGGGATCGATGATGCCGGCGGACGGCCTCGAGCAGATCAGGGGAATGCAGGCCGTCTTCCTTGGCGCGGTGGGCTATCCCGGCGTTCCCGATCATGTCTCGCTCTGGGGGCTGCTGATCCCAATCCGGCGCGGCTTCCAGCAATACGTCAATCTGCGTCCGGTGCGGCTGCTGGAAGGCGTCGATTCGCCGCTTCGGGACCGCAAGCCCGGCGAGATCGATTTCTATGTCGTGCGCGAGAACAACGAGGGCGAGTACTCCGAGATCGGCGGCCGACTCTATGCCGGCACGCCGCTGGAGATGGCGATGCAGCAGACGGTGTTCACCCGCCAGGGCTGCGATCGCATCATGCGCTTCGCCTTCGAGCTCGCGATGCGGCGCAAGCATCACGTGACCTCGGCGACCAAGTCCAACGGCATCATCCACACCATGCCCTATTGGGACGAGCGCTTTGCCGCCATCGCCAGGGAGTACCCGCAGGTCCGGACCGACCAGTACCACATCGACATCCTCGCGGCGCATTTCGTGCGCAACCCGCACTGGTTCGACGTGGTGGTGGGCTCGAACTTGTTCGGCGACATCCTGAGCGATCTCGGTCCGGCGGTGGTGGGATCGATCGGCATCGCGCCCTCGGCCAACATCAACCCCGAGCGCGCCTTCCCTTCGATGTTCGAGCCGGTGCACGGCTCGGCGCCGGACATCTACGGCAAGGGCATCGCCAATCCTATCGGCCAGATCTGGTCGGGGGCGATGATGCTGGCGCATCTCGGCGAGCAGGCGGCGGCCGACGCGATCGAGAAGGCGATCGAAGCGGCGCTTGCCGACCGCGCGGCGCCGAGGACGCCCGATCTCGGCGGCAAGGCGACGACCAAGGAGCTTGGCGCGGCGATCGCCGCTTCGCTCGGTTGACATGCCGGCCATGACCGAGCGCTATTTCGACGATTTCGCCGTCGGCGAACGCTTCCTGACGCGCGGCGTGACTCTGACCGAGAGCGGGATCATCGACTTCAGTCTGACGTATGACCCGCAGCCCTTCCAGATCGATGTCGAGGCGGCGCGGCAGACCATTTACGGCGGGCTCATCGCCAGCGGCTTCCAGACCCTGGCGCTGGGCTTCCGCATGGTGTCGGACACGGGCATTTTCCGCGGCGCGAGCATGGGCTCGCCGGGCTTCGACGAGCTGCGCTGGTTGAAGCCCGTGCGGCCGGGCGACACGCTCCGTGTCGAGCTCGAGGTCATGGAGAAGACGCCGTCGCGCTCGAAGCCCGACCGCGGCATCCTGCGCATCGCCTATCGCATCAAGAACCAGAAGGACGAGGACGTGCTGACCTTCCTGGCGATGCAGCTGCTTAAGCGCAAGCTCTGAGCGCCGCCCGACGCGGGGTATCGGCCGCGCCGAGCCCACCGCGAAACCGAACCGTTGGATAGAGCATGACGACTTGATGTTCCATTGGAATGTGCGGGGCCCGATGGCGCTGCCTTGCTCCATTGGCGGAAAATGTGCATTCTGATCCGAAGAAGACGGTCATCGGAGAAGTGCCGGTTCAGGGAGGAGGGCAGCCTATGGCCACTACGGCCGTATACGAGAAACTTTCGGACAGCCAACGCAGCGCGGAATTGCGCAAAGCGGTGATCGCCGCGACGGTGGGCACGACCATCGAGTGGTACGATTTCTTCATCTACGGCACCGCCGCCGGCCTGGTATTTCCCAAGCTCTTCTTTCCCAACGAGGATCCGCTAACGGGACAGCTCGCCTCCTTCAGCACCTATTTCGTCGGCTTCGTCGGCCGACCGATCGGCGCCGCGATCTTTGGACATTACGGCGACCGCATCGGCCGCAAGGCGACGCTCATCGCCACGCTGCTGCTGATGGGGATCGCCACCTTCCTCGTCGCCTTCGTGCCGAGCTACGCGTCGATCGGCATCTGGGGCGCGGTCATCCTGACCGTGCTGCGCATGCTGCAGGGCGTCGGCGTCGGCGGTGAATGGGGCGGCTCCGTCCTGATCTCGATGGAATGGTCGCGCAGCCACGGCAGTCGCGGACTCGTCGCCTCCTGGCCGCAATTCGGCGTGCCGTCGGGCCTGTTCCTGGCGAATCTGGCGATCCTCGCGTTCAGCGCCTGGTCGGGCGCCAATTTCGCGGCCTGGGGCTGGCGCCTGCCGTTCTTGCTCAGCATCGTCCTGATCGGCATCGGCCTGTGGATCCGGCTCGGCATCCTCGAGACCCCGGTCTTCCAGCAGCTCGTCGTGAAGAAGAAAATCGAAGCGGCGCCGGTCATCGAGGTGTTTGCGCGACAGCCGCGCGAGATCATCCTCTCCGCCCTGCTGCGCATGGCCGAGCAGGCGCCGTTCTACATCTTTACCGCCTTCGTCTTCGCCTACGGCGTCGGCACGCTCAAGATGTCGCGGGACCTGATCCTCACGGCGGTACTCGCGGCGTCCTGCGTGTCGTTCGTCACCATCCCGCTTGCGGGCCATATCTCCGACCGGATCGGCCGGCGGAAAATGTACTTGATCGGCGCAGCGGTGACCGGTCTGTTCGGCTTCCTCTATTTCGGCATGCTGGATACCGCGATTCCCTCGGCCGTGTTCATCGCGATCGTGCTTTCGCTCATCCCGCACGACATGCAATACGGTCCCCAGGCGGCGCTAATCGCCGAGGCGTTCACGCCGCGCCTGCGCTATAGCGGGGCGTCGCTGGGCTACCAGCTCGCCTCGGTCATCGCCGGTGGTCCGGCGCCAATCATCGCGACGGCTCTGTTCGCCGCCTATCACACGGGCTATGCCGTTGCCATCTATATCGCCGCCTGCGCGGTCGTGAGCCTGGTTTCCGCGGGTCTGATGCCCGACTACACCGGCAAGGACATCTCGACGGAATATGATGAAGGCGCCTAGGCGCTAGCGAAGGCGGTGTCCGGGGCCGGAGCCACCGCCGGCCGCGGTCACTCTCCAGGGAATAATCGAGCATAATCAAGCATCTGACGTTGGAGCTGGGCAGCTCCGGGGAGGCCCTCGGGCGCGACGCAATGCCGCGGCCGCAGCCCCGGCGACGGATGCGGATTGACGCCGGCCGGCGATGTCCCTAGGGTCCGCGGCGGGACACGGCCCCCCAACGGGTCGCATCTATTCTGCAAGGAATAGCCTCATGAAGCCGCTCGTCCGGCCCAAAAATCCCTGCTTCTCCTCAGGTCCTTGCGCCAAGCGTCCCGGTTGGACGCTGAAGGCGCTGGAGGGCGCTTTGCTTGGCCGCTCGCATCGCGCCAAGCCCGGCCGCGCCAAGATCGACGAGGTGGTCGAGCGCTCGCGCGCCCTCCTCGGCATCCCCGCCGACTACCGCCTCGCCATCGTGCCGGCCTCCGATACCGGCGCCATCGAGATGGCGATGTGGTCGTTGCTGGGCCAGCGCGGCGTCGACGTGCTGTCCTGGGAGAGCTTCGGCGAGGGCTGGGCTACCGATGTGGCCAAGCAGCTGAAGCTCGCCGATCTCCGGCTGATGCGCGCCGAGTATGGCGCGCTCCCCGACCTGGCCCAGGTCGACACCGACCGCGACGTGGTCTTCACCTGGAACGGCACCACCTCCGGCGTCTGCGTCCCCAACGGCGACTGGATCAAGCGCGACCGCCAGGGCCTGATGCTGTGCGACGCCACCTCGGCGGCCTTCGCCATGGAGCTGCCCTGGGACAAGCTCGACGTCGCCACCTGGTCCTGGCAGAAGGCGCTGGGCGGCGAAGCCGCGCATGGCATGCTGGCGCTGAGCCCGCGCGCCGTAGCGCGGCTGGAAGGCTACGCCCCGCCCTGGCCCTTGCCGAAGATCTTCCGCCTCACCTCCAAGGGCAAGTTCGCCGAAGGCATCTTCAAGGGCGAGACCATTAACACGCCCTCGCTGCTTGCCATCGAGGACGCGATCGACGGGCTCAAATGGGCCGAGGGGGTGGGCGGCCGGCCCGCACTGATCGCCCGCGCCAAGGCGAATTTCGCGGCGCTCGCTCAATGGATCGAGCGCACGCCCTGGATCGATTTCCTGGCGCAGGACCCGGCGAGCCGCTCCTGGACCTCGGTCTGCCTCAAGCTGGTCGACGACTGGTTCCAGCGTCTGGCGCCCGAGGCGCAACGCGCGGCGGTGAAGCGGCTCGAGGCGCTGGTCGAGGCCGAAGGCGCCGGTTTCGACATCGCCGGCCACCGCGATGCGCCCCC
>JASHRZ010000272.1 GCA_030037055.1 Alphaproteobacteria bacterium | reverse complement strand
CTCGTACGCAACAACGGCAGCATTGCCGCCTATGCCTCGACCGGCGAGCGCAACCCCGTCGTACCGTTCTACGAGCTGATGCGGCGCAATCTTTGCCTGCACGCGGTGATGCTGCCGACCTCGCCGCTCGAGGCGCGCCGGCGCGCGCAGTCCGACATCACGCGCTGGCTCGCCGCCAGTCCGCGGCTGCTGACGGTTGCGGAACGCTTCCCGCTGGACGACACGGTGCGCGCCCATGAGGCGGTCGAGCGCGGCGGCAAGCGCGGAACGGTGGTGGTCGAGATCGCGCCATGACCACCGCGGTCAACGCGGCGCCGTTCAACCTTTGCTCTGCGCCAGATACCAGTCGAGGATCTGCTCGCCGGTCCAGAACAGGACATCCTCGTGGCGCCGGATCTCCTCGAGCGCCTCGCGGAAATATTTGAGCCGGTGCGGCGCGCCCATGATGTAGGGATGGGCGGAAAGCGCCATGATCCGTGTCGCCCTAGCGGAGGAGTCCGTGTAAAGCTGCTCGAACTGGTCCTTGGCGCGCCGGTAATACTCGGCGGCTGGATGATGCTGGATCACCATCATCGCCACGTCGTTGCACTCCTGTGTGTAGGGAAGGCCGATAATCGGCTTGGTGCGCGTCTTCAGCGTCACCGGCTGATCGTCGAGCACCCAGTCGCCGACATACTCATAGCCCTCCTCGGCGAGGATGTCGGGAGTCTCCCAGGTCTCGGTGAGGCCGGGGCCGAGCCAGCCGCGTGGCCGCTTGCCGGTGAAGGCGGCAATCGCCGCAGTGGTCCTGCGGATCGCCTCGCGCTCGTCCTCGACCTTCTGCATGCTCTTCTGGATGAAGCCATGGCCAAGGAACTCCCAATGGCGCTCGCGGGCCGCTTCGGCGATGGCCGCGTAGCTTTCGAGGCAGGAGCCGTTGAGGCAAAGCACCGCCTTGATGTCGAGCCGGTCCAGCACCTCGAGCATGCGCCAGAAGCCGACGCGGTTGCCGTATTCGTGCCAGGTCCAGTTCGGAATGTCCGGCATCGGCGCGCCGCCGGCGGGCGGCGTCAGCACGGTGCGCGGCATCGGCTGGTCGATGTCCCATTCCTCGACATTGATGATGACCCAGCATGCCATCCGCGCTCCGCCGGGCAAGGCGAGCTTCGGCCGGTCGACGATCGGCGAATAGGACAGGCGATCCTTGGGCTGCATGGGACGTGCTCCGCTCGAGGCTGGAGCGGCCAGCATGACGCAGCGCCGGCGACGCTGGCAATTGCGCCGCCGCCTGCTTGTCGGTCTTCTTTTTCGTTCACCGGCGTGACAGGATAGCGGCTTGCCGCTTCAACCTGATCGGCCGATAAGGTCGACACGGCAGCGTCTGCGCCATCTCGGCGACGGAGCGAACGAGGGAGGAAGAGGTATGAACAGACTGCGTATAGCGCGTCGCACGACGCTGCTCTCGGTCGCGGCGCTGGCGCTGTGCTTATCGGCATCCGCCGTGGGCCAGGCGGCCGAGCCGATCACTATCGGCCTGGGCATGGCGCTCTCGGGCGGACTCGCCCCCGGCGGCAAGTCGGCGCTGCTTGCCATGCAGATCTGGCAGGACGATGTCAACGCCAAAGGCGGCCTTTTGGGCCGGCCGGTGAAGCTCATCTACTACGATGACCAGAGCAACCCGCCGACAGTGCCGGGCATCTACACTAAGCTCATCGAGGTCGACAAGGCGGACATCGTCGTCTCCGGCTACGGTACCAACATGGTGGTACCAGCCATGCCGGTGGTGATCCAGCACGACCGGCTGTTCCTCGGCCTGTTCGCTCTCGCCGCGAACTCCGGATTTCACTATCCCAAATACTTCTCGATGCTGCCGACGGGGCCCGATCCCAAGCGTGCCTTCTCGCAGGGCTTCTTCGATATAGCCATGAACGGCAACCCCAAGCCCAAAACCGTCGCCATCGCCGCGGCCGACGCAGAATTTGCCCAAAACGCTGCGGAAGGTGCGCGGGCAATCGCCAAATCCTTGGGTCTCAACATCGTCTATGACCGGAGCTATCCGCCGACCACGACCGATTACACCCCGATCGTGCGCGCCATCCAGGCCGTCAACCCCGACATTGTCTATGTCGGGTCCTATCCGCCGGATTCAGTCGGTATGGTGCGCGCGATCAACGAGATCGGGCTCAATGCGCGCTATGTGGGCGGCGGCATGGTGGGTCTGCAGTTTACCGCGATCAAGCAGCAGCTCGGACCCGAGCTCAACGGCTTCCTTGACTATGACTTCTGGATCCCCGCGCCCACGATGCAGTTCCCGGGAATCCTCGATTTCCTCAAGACCTATCAGGCCAAAGCGCCGGGAGCCGGCGTCGATCCCATCGGCTGGTATCTGCCGCCCTTCGCCTATGCCGATCTCCAGGTGGTGGGCGAGGCGATCGAGGGCACGAAGAGCCTCGACCAGAACAAGCTCGCCGACTACATCCGCAGCCATTCCTTCAAGACGATCGTCGGCGACATTACCTTCGGCAAGGACGGCGAATGGTCGAAGCCGCGCGTCCTCGAGGTGCAGTTCCAGCATGTCAGGAGCACCAGCCTCGAAGACCTCAAGAACACCAGCACCGAGGCGATCCTCGATCCGGCGCAGTACAAGACCGGCGACGTGATGCCGATCACCGAAGCGAAGAGGTAGCGCTCAACCGATCCGCACCAGGGCGCCGCCGTCCACCGGCAAGGCCACGCCGGTGATGAAGGAGGCCTCGTCCGAGGCGAGGAAGAGCGCGGCGTTGGCCACGTCCCAGGCGGTGCCCATGCGATGGCGCAGCGGCACCTTGGCGTCGCGCTCGGCCGCCACTTCGGCGCGCGGGCGGCCGCTGGCGCGGGCGCGGGTGTCGACCGCCATCGGCGTCTCCATCAGCCCCGGCAGGATGACATTGGCGCGGATGCCGAAAGCCGCGTTCTGAATCGCGAGCTGCTGGGTATAGGCGATCATTCCCGCCTTGGTCGCCTTGTAGGCGACGAGCGGGTAGTCCGCCCAGGCGGCGACCGAGGAGATGTTGATGATCGCACCCGAGCGCTGGCGGCGCATCAGCGGCAGCACGTGCTTGCAAGCCATGATCGTGCCGCGCAAATTGATGGCGCTGACGCGGTCGAAGGCGTCCTCGGTGATCTCCAGCGGCGAGGCGTCGCCGCCGGCGATGCTGACCCCGACATTGTTGTGCAGGATGTCGATGCGGCCCCAGCGCTGCTCGGCGGTGGCGACCGCCGCTTTGAGCGTGTGCTCCTTCGCGACGTCGGCCTCGAAGGCGACGCATTCGCCGCCTTCCCGCCGCGCCATCGCGGCGGTTTCCTCGGCCGAGGCGAGGTTGCGGTCGAGGGCGAGCACCCGCGCGCCTTCGCGGGCAAAGCGCAGCGCGGTGGCGCGGCCGTTGCCCATGCCTTCGCCGGGACTCTGCCCGGCGCCGACGATGATTGCGATCTTTCCCTCAAGGCGCATGTCGCTTCTCGCTTGAATGAGGACAGGCCGGCGGCGTCATCGCGCGCGCCGTCAGGGTCGCTTGACCAAGGGGCATCCGCTGGCCTCCAGCGACTGAAACGCCTGGTCGGCGGGGATGGTGCCGAGCATCTCGTAATAATCCCACGGCATCCTCGACTCCGCCGGCGACTTCACCTTCGCCAGATACATGTCGTGGAGGAGGCGCCCGTCGAGACGGATGCGGCCGTTGGCGGCATAGAAATCGTTGACGGGAAGCTCCCGCATCTTCGCCATCACGCTTCGCGCTTCGTCGGTGCCGGCGGCGTCGATGGCGCGAAGGTAATGGCGGATGGCCGAATAGACGCTGGCCTGCGCCATGCTCGGCATCGCCTTGTGCCGCTCGAAGAAGCGCTTGGCCCAGGCGCGGCTCTCCGGCGTGCGGTCCCAATAGAACGCCGTGACGAAGGTCAGCCCCTGCGCCGCCGCCAAGCCCAGACTGTGCACGTCGGTGATGAAGACGAGCAGCGAGACCAGGGTCTGGCCGCCTTGCGGCAGGCCGAACTCGTTTGCCTGCTTGGTGGCGTTGATCATGTCGCCGGCGCTGTTGGCGAGTGCCACCACCTTGGCGCCCGAGGCCTTGGCCTGCAGCAGG
>JASHRZ010000271.1 GCA_030037055.1 Alphaproteobacteria bacterium | reverse complement strand
GGCGGGCTACAAGCCGGGCGAAGAAGTGGCGCTGGCGCTCGATCCCGCCGCCAGCGAGTTCTACAAGAACGGCAAATACGTGCTCGCCGGCGAGGGCAGGACGCTCGATGCCGCGAGCATGGTGCGCTATTACGAAGACCTCGTGCAGCGCTATCCCATCGTCTCGATCGAGGACGGCATGGCGGAGGACGATGGCGAGGGCTGGCGCGCGCTGACCCAGGCGCTGGGCGGCAAGCTGCAGCTGGTCGGCGACGACCTCTTCGTTACCAACCCGAAGCGGCTCGCCGACGGCATCGCCCGCGGTCTCGCCAACTCGATACTGATCAAGGTGAACCAGATCGGCACCTTGAGCGAGACGCTCGAAGCGGTCGAGGTCGCGCACCGCGCCGGCTACACCGCGGTGGTGTCCCATCGCTCGGGCGAGACCGAAGACGCCACCATCGCCGATCTCGCGGTGGCCACCAATTGCGGCCAGATCAAGACCGGCTCGCTTTCCCGTTCCGATCGCCTCGCCAAATACAACCAGCTCATTCGCATCGAGGAGACGCTCGGCCCCGCCGCGCGCTATGCCGGAAAAAGCGTGCTGCGGCGGAGATAGCGGCGCTGCATCGGCGCCGTGCGTCCTTCGACATGCGCCCTCCGGGCGCAAGCTCAGGATGAGGAAAAATTGAATCCGGCCTCGCCGTTTGATGCCGTTCTCCCTGCCTCCTCATCCTGAGCACGAGCGCAGCGGACAACCCGTTCGACCGCTCTGCGATCGAACCCTTTGGAGCCGACCGCAAAGCGGTCGGCCGGGTTGTCGAAAGGACGCACCGGGGTGAGTGCCGCATGATCTCCGACCGCTACCTCCTCCTCGCCGACATCGTCCTCGGCGTCCATGTCGCCATCATCCTGTTCAACCTCTTCGGCCTCATCGCCATTCCGCTCGGCGGCTGGCGCGGCTGGCGGTTCGTCCGGATCTTCTGGTGGCGCGCGCTGCATGTCGCGATCCTGGCGCCGGTAGCCCTTCAGGCGGTGCTGCAGGAGGTCTGCTTCCTCACCCTCTGGCAAGGCGAGCTGCTGCGCCGGGCGGGGCAGGCGGCCTCCGAAGCGCCGCTCATTGCCCGGGTGGTGAACCGGCTGATTCTTCTGGCCGCTGCCGCTCTGGGCGTTCGCCGTGCTTTATGTCGCGGTCTGTCTCTATGTGCTGCTGCTGTGGCGCCTGGTGCCGCCGCTTCTTCCCGGGCGCGGGCGGGCTGCGACAAATTGACTCGGGGCGCCAGCGGCGCGACTCGCCGTTGTTGACGGCGCGACTCGGCCGTGATTCCCTGGCGCTCGTGTCGATTGTCCTCGAGATACGCCGGCGCGCGCGACTGGTCATCGGGCCCATCCTGGGGATCAGCCTCGTCGCCTATTTCGCCTATCACCTAATCCAGGGCGATCGCGGGTTGCTGGCGTGGATGCGCCTCAACCAGCAGGTCCGCGAGGCCAAGATGACCCTTGCCGCCGTGGAGGCCGAGCGATCGACGCTCGAGCGGCGGGTCGACCTGCTGCGTCCCGACCATCTCGACCGCGACATGCTTGACGAGCGCGCGCGCAGCCAGCTCAACCTCATCGGCCCGCACGAGATCGTCATCTTCACGACGCCCGCGGCGCGGTAAGCCGCCGGCTCAGAACTCCGAGACCAACGTCAGCTGCGGCACCAGCACCTTCCCCTTGGTTTCGGGCCCGAACAGCAGCGTCACGATGAAGACCAGCACCGCGCCCGTCGTCGCCATCAGCATGGGCACGACGAATCCCAGCGGCTGGCCGGCGGCGAGGATCGCCAGCACCGGTCCGGTAAATCCCGCCCAGATCGCCCCCTGGTGGTAGCAGAAGCCCGAGGCGGTGGCGCGTACCTCGGTCGGGAACCGCTCCGAGAGATAGCTCGGATTCTGCCCGTAGATCGCGCCGAGGAAAGCGCCCTGCAGGATGAAGGCTCCGGCGATGACCGCGTAAGAGGCGGTGAAGAGATACAGCGGCGTGACGAAAAGACCGATCGACGCCGGAATGATCATCGCCCAGCGCCGCCCGAGCCGGTCCGCGACCCAGCCCCAGAAGCTGCTGGCGAGGAACGCCACCAGATTGGAGAGGGCGATCGGCATGGCGGTCATCGCGGCGTCGAGATGCAGATCCTTCTGCAGATGCGTGGCGAACATGCCATAGACCGAATAATAGACGACGAAGCCGCTCGCCATCCAAAGGCAGGCGCCGAGGGTGTTGAAAAGCAGCCGCCAGCGGAAAATGTCGAGCAGCGGCGCGCGGAATTCCTTTTTCTGCTCGCGCTGGAGGCGGCGGTTCTCCTGCCAGACCTCCGGCTCCTTGACGTAGATGCGGATCCAGATCACGGCCAAGGCCGGCAGGACGCCCAGCATCAAAAGGCCGCGCCAGCCGATGTGGTCGTAGAGCAGGCCGTAGGCCGCGCTCGACAGCAGGAAGCCGATGCTCCAGGAGCCCTGGAGCACGCCGCTCATGAAGCCGCGCGAGCGGGCCGGCCAGGATTCCATGGCCAGCGCCGCACCGGCGGGCCATTCCGCTCCCATGCCGATGCCAAGCAGCGCGCGGAAGAAGAAGAGGAGCAGGAAGCTCGGCGCGAGGCCGGCGGCGAAGTTGCAAAGCGAGTACCAGAGGATTGAGATCATCAGCGGCGTCTTGCGGCCGACGCGGTCGGCGAGCCAGCCGGAGCCGACCGCGCCCACGAGGCGCAGCCAAAGCGTGATGGTGAAGACAGCGGTCACGGCAACCAAGGGAACGCCAAAGGATTGGGCGATTGGCAGCATGATTAGCAGAAAGATCGTGAAGTCGAAGGCGTCGAGGGTCCAGCCCAGCCAGGCTGCCACCCAGGCCAACCATTGATCCTTCGTGGGCTCTCTCCACCAGGGAATCCGATCGGCCGCTGTCACGAACGTGGTCATCGCCTTCTCCTCCCTTTGCTGGACTCCTCCTGGGACCTTGACCGGTTTTGTAAAATGAATGCCTGCGAGCCTCGCCCGCATCCGGTCGCACCCGACAACCGCTGGTTTCGTTGACCTGCCTCTCCGCCCTCACTGCACGCCAGCGCTCGATGCAGGCAGGCGCGATCAGCATCCACTGCGAAGCAGTCGCAGCGCAAATGAAATTTTATGAACGGCGGGACCGGGCCGCGGTGGCTGTACGCGCGGCCTGTCCTGGCGCCGGCTATTGATCCGACGCCGATCCGGTGTTGGCGCGCCATTTCAATTCCGTTAACTGAAATACGGTTAAGTTTCATTTTGCGTTGCAAAACAACAATTTAACGGCAACCGGCTTGCATTCGAAGGAGAGCGGGGGCATGTTAGCGGCGAAGCTCATCGCCCCGCCGCCGCCGGCGCGGGCCCAGCCGACAAAGGATGGCGCCATGGCCGTGGCGAAGCGCAAGCCGAAACCGGCGAAGCTCGAGGAGCCCGAGGTATCCCCGGCGGAGCTGCTCGGGCTTTACCGCGACATGCTGCTGATCCGCCGCTTCGAGGAGAAAGCGGGGCAGATGTACGGCATGGGTCTCATCGGCGGCTTCTGCCACCTTTATATCGGCGAGGAGGGAGTGGTCGTCGGCGTGCTAGCCGCCGCCGAGGAAGGCGACAGCATCGTCACCTCCTATCGCGATCACGGCCATATGCTGGCCACCGGCATGGACCCGAAGGGCGTCATGGCCGAGCTCACGGGCCGCCGCGGCGGCTATTCCAAGGGCAAGGGCGGCTCGATGCACATGTTCTCGCGCGAGAAGAATTTTTTCGGCGGGCACGGCATCGTCGGCGCCCAGGTGCCCATCGGCACCGGCCTCGGCTTCGCGCACAAGTACCGCGACGACGGGAAGGTCAGCATCACCTTCCTGGGCGACGGCGCGATGAATCAAGGCCAGGTCTATGAAAGCTTCAATATGGCGGCGCTGTGGAAGCTGCCGGTGGTCTATGTCATCGAGAACAACAGATACGGCATGGGCACCTCGATCACCCGCAGCTCGGCCTCGCACGACCTCGTCAGCCGCGGTGAACCCTTCGACATCCCCGGCCGTCAAGTCGACGGCATGAACGTCATCGCCGTGCGCGAGGCGGCGGGCGAGGCGCTGGAGCACGCGCGCTCGGGCAAGGGCCCGTACATTCTGGAGATGCAGACCTACCGCTATCGCGGCCACTCGATGTCCGACCCGGCGAAATACCGCAGCAAGGATGAGGTCAGCCGGATGCGCCAGGAACACGATCCGATCGACCAGGTGAGAAAGCGCCTGATCGACGCCGGCCTGGCGGACGAGGCGCGGCTCAAGGAAATCGACAAGGAGATCAAGGATATCATCACCGCCGCCGCCGATTTCGCACAGCAGAGCCCGGAGCCCGATCCGGCGGAGCTGTGGACCGACGTCTACGGCGAGGCCTAAGGAGCCGGCCCGCGACATGCCGATCGAAGTGCTGATGCCGGCGCTGTCGCCGACCATGACCGAGGGCAAGATCGCCAAATGGCACAAAAAGCCGGGCGATGCCGTTAAGGCCGGCGACATTCTGGCCGAGATCGAGACCGACAAGGCGACCATGGAGATGGAGGCGGCGGAGGAAGGCGTCCTGGCCCGGATCCTCGTCCCCGAAGGCAGCGATGCCGTTGCCGTCAACCAACCCATCGCCGTCATCGCCGGCGAAGGCGAAGACGCCGCGGCCCTCGGCCGGGAAGCGGCGCCGGCGGCAGCGCTCAAGCCGCCGTCCGCCGCGACGCT
>JASHRZ010000019.1 GCA_030037055.1 Alphaproteobacteria bacterium | reverse complement strand
ATTTTTTTGTCGCCGGTATCCACCGATGACCTAGCAGGATGCTGAAAAATTCGGAGAGCGATGCCGGATGCGCAATTTAAGAATCCCAGAACCTGACGCGTCGAACCTTCCGTACATGGCAGGCCAAGACATTGAATGAATGTGGCTCATCCGGAGCCCTCAAATGGGTTTGTCAGCGACCTAGGGCCTGGGATGGCCAAGTGCCGGCGAGGGAAGAGGGACCGTGAACGCCGCGGCGCGAAGCGTCGAGGCCGCGCTCGCCCGGCGAGCCGATCGGGCGGCTCGAGGATGCGGCGCTGCTGGATGGGTGAGAAGGAAAGTCCCTGGCGCAGAGGGCTCTTGGCGGCTGCGTCCAGCTCATCGGGATTTGCGCTAGCTCAGAACAGCGCGAGCTGGTCGCCTTTTTGCGGCGGGCGGCGGAACTGCGTGGTGTCGAGACGCAGCCCGTCGCGCCGCTGGTTGAGGCCGAGGCGACGGCAGGCAGTCTCGAAACGCAGGCGCAGCATCTCGGCATAGGCGCCGGTGCCGGTCATGCGCTTGCCGAATTCGGCGCGGTAGGTCTTGCCCTCGCGCGACTGGCGGATCAACGACATGACGTGGCGCGCCTTGCCCAGCGCATGCGCCTCGAGCCACTCCTCGAACAGCGCCGTCAGCTCGAGCGGCAGGCGCAGCAGGATGTAGCCGGCGCCGACCGCCCCGGCCTCGCGGGCCGCCGCGAGGATGTCGTCGAGCGCATGGTCGTTGAGCGCGGGGATCATCGGCGAGGCGAGCACGCTCACCGCGATGCCGGCGGCGCTCAGCGCGCGGATGGCGTCGAGCCGGCGCTCGGGCGTGGCGGCGCGCGGCTCGAGACGGCGGGCGAGATCGCGGTCGAGCGTGGTGATGGAGATGGCGGCGCTGGCGAGCTTCTTCGCCGCCATCGGCGCCAGGATGTCGATGTCGCGCCGGATCAAGGTCGATTTGCTGACCACGCCGACGGGATGGTTGAAGTCGCGCAGCACTTCGAGCACGCGGCGGGTAATGCGATGCTCGCGCTCGATCGGCTGATAGGGGTCGGTATTGGCGCCGAGCGCAATGACGCGGCAGCGATAGGAGGGCTTGGCGAGTTCGGCGCGCAGCAACTCCGGCGCTGCGGTCTTGGCGAAAAGCCGCGTCTCGAAATCGAGGCCGGGGGAAAGGCCGAGATAGGCATGGGTCGGCCGCGCGAAGCAATAAACGCAGCCATGCTCGCAGCCGCGATAGGGATTGATCGACTGCTCGAAGGGGATATCGGGTGAATCGTTGCGCGCGATGATGGTCTTGGCGGTGTCGATCGAAACCGTGGTGCGCAGCGGCGGGTCATCCTCGGTGCCTTCGCCCCGCCCCCAGCCATCGTCGATGGCGGCGCGCGTCTCGCGGTCGAAGCGCGGCGCGGGGTTGCCGACGGCGCCGCGCCCCTTGAGCGGCCGGGCGGGCAAAGGCTCGTCCATCACCCGGCTATCCTAAAGCGGTGACCGGAACACATCAAGAACAAACCCTCACGGGGCCGGGCGGAAAATCCAGAGCGCGGCGGGGGCGCGCGGGGCGGCCTCGCTGACAGCGTTCGCCGGGGTGGCGGGCACGGCGATGACGAGGCGGTCCAGCTCGGGACTGAAAAGCGCCGTGCGCGCGCCGGCGCCGGTCGGCAGGCGCGCCAGGCGGCGAAAGCCGGCATCGGCGGACTCGAGCACTTCGACCACGCCTTCGCCGCAGACGACATAGAGCCGGCGGCGGGCGGCGTCGACGAAGACCTCGCCGGCATCAAGGCAGGTCGGCAGCGTGGCCAGAGTCTTGCCGTCCTTGGCCGACAGCGCCGCCAGCAGCGGCGGACGGCGGAAGACGGTGATGACGCGCTCGCCGTCAAGCGCCAGCGGGCCGTTGTCGCGGCCGTCGCGCAGCGGCCAGACCGCCGTGCGCTTGTCGGCTTCGGTGTCGATGACCGCGAGCTCATGCGCGGCGGCAACGTTGACCAGGAGACGCTTGCCGTCCGGCGTCAGCGCAAAGCCCGCGGGATGTTCGCTGAGCGTGATCTCGCCGCGAATCTGGTGTGTCGCGTCGTCGATGACGGCGATGGCGCCGCCGCCATAGCCGACATAGACCAGCCCGGAAGCGGCGTCCGCGCGGATCTCGTCGGGCTCCGGGCCGACGGCGATGATGCCCGCAGGGGCGAGCGGTGCGCCGTGGAAGAGGCGCACCGCACCGTCGAGGCCGCTCGCGACATAAAGCGTGTCGCTCGACGCGATATAGGCGAGGCCGCGCGGCTCCTTGAGATGCGGCAGGCGACGAATGAGCGTCTCATGCGCGAGATCGACGATGCCGACGCTGTCATTGCCGAGCTCGGCGACGAAGACACGCCCGCGCGCGCGATCGACCGCGAGACCTTCGAGCCGGCCAATGACATCGGGCAGCGCGATCTTCGCCTCGAGCAGGAGCGGCGCCGCGGCCCGCGCCGCCGCCGCGCCGAGCAGCGAAGTGGCCACGAGACCGGCGACGATCATTCCGCGCATCCTGCAACGCCTCCCGCCGAGCGCTCATAGAGCGAAGCCGGCCGTCGGAGCAAGCGGTCCACGGCCGATGTCGGGCAGATCGAACGAAAGATCAGATTGACCGCGCAAACAATGCGACAGCCCGAAGCGGCGCATCGAAAGCCCTTTTGTCTTCGTGGTGGATTTTTTGAAGTCTTCGGTTGCCGGGCGCGAGCCGATTGGCGGCGCGCGTGGTGCGGGCTAACCTCGGCCGGCCATGCGCCCTTCCGGCGATCCGCCGCTTTCCGTCATCATCCCCGCGCTCGACGCCGCCGACACGCTGCCGGCGGTGTTGGCTTCGCTCGAGGAAGGG
>JASHRZ010000270.1 GCA_030037055.1 Alphaproteobacteria bacterium | reverse complement strand
CGGCAGCCACTACTCCACGCTGCAGGCGCTGGAGCCGTACCTGCCGCTCACCGAGATCAAGCTTTCGTTTTCCGACGGGCTGCTGTTCCGGCGCATGGAGCTGCTGCTCGACGGCCGCGTGCCGGCGGTGCATCTCTTCAACGGGCCCTATTACTTCGCCGAGCAATTGGGATTCCGCAAGGTCATCGACACCACCTTCATGATCGCCGCCATGCTCACCGGCGCGCCCGATCCCGAGGACGTGCGCAAATACTTCCGCGCGCTGCGCCGGACGCAGCGCGACATCGATCTCCGCCCCGAGCGCTATACCCATTACTACGCCAAGGAATTCCCCGAGCGCTTCCATGCCGCCATGGATACGCGGCGCTGGGGCCCGGGCGAGCGCCTGGTCTTCGAGCCCTATACCAGGGAGGTGTTCGAGGAGTCCTTCGCCTGGATCGCCCGCCACGGGATTTTCGCTGCAGGCGGCATGGGCTCGGGCCGCTATGAGGAGGCGGTCTGCTCGCTGGCGCCCGCTTCGGCTTAGCCGCCCACCGGCACCGGGCTTCGGCGCGTGCGACGGAGCCCGCTCTCCCGTCCCGGCGGTCGTTGTGTTAAGGAACGGGCAACAAAACCGACGGGGAGACGCCACATGGACAAGGGACGCTTCGCTTCCGGCCTCGCCATCGCCGCGGCGCTGGCGCTCGGCCTCGTCGCGCCCTCGGGCGCCGCGCGCGCCGAGGACACGATCAAGATCGGCCTCATCCTGAGCTATTCCGGCCCCTTCGCCGAGAACGCGCGTCAGATCGACAACGGCGTCAAGCTCTACATGCAACAGCATGGCGACAGCGTCGCCGGGCGCAAGCTCGAGATCCTGCGCCGCGACACCACCGGCGTCGCCCCCGACGTCGCCAAGCGCCTGGCGCAAGAATTGGTGACGCGCGACAAGGTCGATTTCCTTACCGGCTTCGTGCTCACCCCCAACGCGCTCGCGGTTGCCGACATCGCCACCGAGGCCAAGGTGCCGATGGTGATCATGAACGCCGCGACTTCGATCATCACCACGAAGTCGCTCTATATCGCCCGCGTCTCCTTCACCCTGCCGCAGGTCACCGAGCCGCTGGCGCAGTGGGGGGCGAAGAACGGCATCAAGCAGGTCTATATCATGACCTCGGATTACGGGCCCGGGCATGACGCGGAGGAGGCGTTCGACAAGGCCTTCACCGCCGCCGGCGGCCAGGTCGTCGGCAAGGTCCGGATGCCGGTGAAGAATCCGGATTTCGCCGCTTATGTGCAGAAGGTGAGCGATCTGAAGCCGCAGGCGGTCTTCCTCTTCGTGCCCTCCGGCGAGCAGCCGACGGCGCTGATGAAGACCTTCGCCGAGCAGGGGCTGACCCGCTCGGGGCTCAAGATCCTGGCGACCGGCGACGTCACCGACGATGACGCGCTCCCCGCCATGGGCGACGCCGCGCTCGGCATCATCACCTCGCATCACTACTCCTATGCCCATGACAGCATGCTCAACAAGGCTTACGTCAAGGCCTACGAGGCGGCCTACGGCCCCGATATCCGCCCCAATTTCATGTCGGTCGGCGGCTATGACGGCATGGCGGCGATCTACAAGGTGATCGAGGCGCTCAAGGGAAAGATAGACGCCGACAAGGCGATGGCGGTGCTCAAAGGCATGAAGATCGACAGCCCGCGCGGCGCGATCGAGATCGACCCGGCCACGCGTGACGTTATCCAGACGGTGTATATCCGCCGCGTCGAGAAAGTCGACGGCAAGGTCGTCAACATCGAGTTCGACAAGATCCCCGAGGTCAAGGACCCCGGCAAGCCGCATTAGAGCGGGAACACGCGCTGGCCGGGGGGCAAGGCGGTCGCGCCGCCCGCTCGCCGCAGTTCGCTTGCGCTATTCCGCAGCGCCGCGATCCCCCGGCTCACCCGCCCTTGACGTGCGCGCGATTTGGAGCGCCGGGCGCCGGTTCAGGGTCTGGAAGACGACGCAGTAGCGCTCGGTGAGCTTCATTAGCGTATCGAGCTGCTCGGGCGTGGCATCGCTGTCGAGCTCGAAACCGAGGCGGATCTCGCGGAAGCCCACCGGCGCCGCCTTGTCGATGCCGAGCGTGCCGCGGAAATCGAGATCGCCTTCGGCGCTGACCGTGCCGCCGCGCAGCGGCAGGTCGAGGGCGGTGGCCACCGCCTTGAGCGTCACCCCGGCGCAGGCGACCAGCGCCTCCAGCAGCATGTCGCCCGAGCACAGCGCGACGCCGTCGCCGCCGGTGGCGGGGTGGAGGCCCGCCTCGACCAGCGCCTTTCCGGTCTCGACCTTGCAGGTGACGCCCTCGCCCAGCGCGCCCTTGGCGCGGAGCGTGATCACCGCCTTTTCCGGCGCCTCGCGGTAGAGCGCCTTGAACGGTGCCTGAATCTGGCGCAACTCCTCCGCCTTCATGCCTCTCTCCGCCGGTTCATGAATGTTAATAATCGGCCGGCAGCCGGGGACCGCGGCGTTTCTTGCCTCTCGCCTCCGGCCGCCCGACGGCCTAGAATGATCGGCCGCCCACTCGCGCTCGATGGTCACCATGCAGGAAGAGTTTTATCGCATCAAGAGGCTGCCGCCTTACGTCTTCGCCGAGGTCAACGCGCTCAAGGCCAAGGCGCGAGCGGCGGGCCGCGACGTCATCGATCTCGGCATGGGCAATCCCGACGGTGCCACTCCCGAGCACATCGTCAAGAAGCTGATCGAGGCTGTGCAGAATCCCAGGAGCCACGGCTATTCCGTGTCGCGCGGCATTGCCGGGCTGCGCCGCGCTTATGCCGCCTATTACGCCCGCCGCTTCGGCGTCGTCCTCGACCCCGAGAGCGAGGTCATCACCACCTTGGGCTCCAAGGAGGGGCTCGCCAATCTCGCGCAGGCGATCACCGCGCCGGGCGACATCGTGCTGGTGCCGAATCCCTGCTATCCCATCCATGCCTTCGGCTTCATCATGGCCGGGGCCTCGCTGCGCCACGTGCCGCTGGTGCCGGGCATCGACTTCATGCGCGAGCTGAAGCAGGCGGTGGCGCGTTCCGTGCCGCCGCCGGTGGCGCTGGTGCTCAATTTCCCTGCCAATCCCACGGCCCAGGTGGTGACCCTCGATTTCTTCGCCGAGGTCGTCGAATTCTGCCGGCATCACGACATCATCCTCCTCTCCGACGTGGCCTATGCCGAGATTTACTTCGGCGGCAACCCGCCGCCCTCGATCCTGCAGGTGCCGGGGGCGCGCGACATAGCGGTGGAGTTCTCCTCGCTCAGCAAGACCTATTCGATGGCCGGCTGGCGCATCGGCTTCGCCGTCGGCAACAAGCGTCTGATCGCGGCGCTGGCGCGGGTAAAGTCCTATCTCGATTACGGCGCCTTCACGCCCATCCAGGTCGCGGCCACCGCCGCGCTCAATGGGCCGCAGAACTGCATTGCCGAGATCCGCGAGCGATATAAGGCGCGCCGCGACGTGCTGATCGAGGGGCTGCGCCAGGCCGGCTGGGAGGTGCCGAGCCCGGAGGCCACTATGTTCGCCTGGGCGCCGCTGCCGCCGCGCTTTCGCGAGATGGGCAGCCTCGCTTTCTCCAAGCTGCTGCTCGAGGAGGCCAATGTCGCCGTCTCCCCCGGTGTCGGCTTCGGCGAACACGGCGAAGGCTTCGTGCGCATCGCGCTGGTCGAGAACCGCCAGCGGCTCCGCCAGGCGACGCGCAACATCAAGCAGTTTCTCGCCGGCCGCGCGCAGGGGGCCAAGCCGCGCGAGCGCGCCGTGGCCGCGCCGGCTGCGGAGTGAGCGCGACGCTTGACCGGACTCGGCGCGGCGGGGAAATCTGAAGCGGGCGCGGTCCTCCGGCTGCGTCCGCCGACTTCAGGAGGATGATGGCTGACAGCACAGAACTCGCTGCCGCCCGGCCGTCGCTGCTCGCCAGGATCATTGCCCGTTTGCGCGGCGAGGGCGAGGCTCAACCGCCGGCGGTCGAGCCGCAGCTCCATCCGCATGTCGCCGGCACGCCGGTGGCGCCGCTCGATCCGCTGGTGGTGCGGCAATGGCTGTGGGGGCCCGGCTTCCACCTGCCCGGCAATGCCGAGTACGTGCTGAAGCTGGTGAAGCCCTTCGCCGCCAACCCGGCGATGAGCATGCTCGACGTCGCCGCCGGCCTCGGCGGTCCGGCGCGCGCCATTGCAGAGGCCTTCGGCACCTATGTCACCGGCCTCGAGCGCGACGCCGAGCTGGCGCGGCGCGGCATGGAGATGTCGATCGTCGCTGGCAAGCAGCGGCACGCGCCGATCAGCGTGATCGATCCCGAGACCTTCGAGCTGCGCACCAGCGCCTTCGACTGCGTCATCGGCAGGGGCGCCACCTACATGGTGCAGGACAAGGAGCGCTTCATGCGCGTCTTGATCCTCGGCTTGAAGCAGCGCGGCCAGCTGCTGCTGACCGATTATGTCATCGAGCCGAAGCTGGCGCAGCGGCCGGAATTGGCAATGTGGGCGGCGCTGCAGCCCCACCCGCCCTCGCTCTGGACGCTGCAGCAATACACGGATTGCTTCAAGAGCCTCGGCTTCGACGTGCGCATCACCGAGGACATCACCCATGACCTGAAGCTGCAGATCGTGCTCGGCTGGGACAATTTGGTTCAGACCGTCGACATCAAGGCGCTGCCGAAGTCGCACAAGCTGCAAATCGTCGGCGAGGCCGAGCGCTGGGTGAAGACGATCGTCACCCTCGACAGCGGCGCGGTTAAAGCCTATCGCTTCTACGCGCTCGCCGGCTCGGCCCGCCCGCCGCTCTCCTCGATCAAGAAGGGGAACTAGCGGCTCCGCCGCCGCCGGATGTTCCGGCCCCGATGCAGCGCAAGCGCGCCGGCGCCAATCACCCGCGCGCGGCGCACGATATCCGCGGAATGCGGAACGCATGGCCGGGGCGGGAACGCCCATTGCGTCGGTTCCTGGCACCGCGCCGGAGGTAATCGTCCAATCAATACCGATACTTGCGCAGCCTGCGACGCGGTTGACTCCGGCCGCGCGCCTTCTTATGTTGCCACCTTCCCATCCGGCCGGTTGCGCGCGAGGATGCCGCCATGAAGATCGCTAATTCGCTGAAGACGCTGAAGAAGCGCGACAAGAACTGCCGCATCGTGCGCCGCAAGGGCCGCGTCTACGTCATCAACAAGACCAATCCGCGCTTCAAGGCCCGCCAGGGCTGAGCGCGTCTTT
The DNA here is from genome assembly GCA_030037055.1 of Alphaproteobacteria bacterium. Lineage (GTDB taxonomy): Bacteria > Pseudomonadota > Alphaproteobacteria > ATCC43930 > CGMCC-115725 > DAHUYF01. Next base: position 1,154 of record JASHRZ010000270.1, on the reverse strand, counting down.
CCTCGTCTGCCGACGGGACCGCGCCCTCCGGGGCGCGGTTTTTTTTGCCCTCCCCGCCCTTCGTGCCGTGGTGAACCTGTGCAATTCCCTGCCGAGGAGCTGGGCGCGCGAAGGGCAGACGTAAAATTTGTTAACAAATCATCAGGCATGCTGTGGCGATAATTTGGCGCCCGTTATGAGCAGGGGAACATGAAGAACCTGGCGCAACCGGATCTCGCCGTCCACCTTGCCGGCTTTGCCGAGCAGGCTGGCAAGCTCGGCCTGGACCTGGCCGATGTCGCGGGATTGATCGAGCAGATCAGCTGCCGGATCGACGCGCAGGCGCAGGCCTTCGCGGCGATGCGCGGTGCGGCGAGCGCGATGCTGGCGAGCAATCGGAAAGTGACGGAAGCGGCCGGGCAAGCCGAGGCGGTGACCCGGGGCGCGGCGGATAGCATGGCGGGATCGCGCGCCATGCTCGAGGAAGCGCTCGAGGCGATCGGGAGTCTGGCCGAGATCGTGACCCAGATCCACAACGACGCCGAGGGGCTCGGCGGGGCGCTGCGCAACGTGGGCAAGGTGGCAGCCAACATCCATGCGATTGCCAAGCAGACCAATCTGCTGGCGCTCAATGCGACGATCGAGGCCGCGCGCGCCGGCGAGGCGGGGCGGGGGTTCGCGGTCGTGGCCGCCGAAGTGAAGGTCCTGGCGCGCAATACCGCCGAGGCGACGGCCGAGATCGAGAACACGCTGAAAGCTCTCGATACCAGCGCCGCGCGGGTGATCGAGCGCTCCATCCGCGGCGCCGCTCAGGCGCAGGAGACGCGCAAGCGCAACGACGCGGTCGGCAAGGCGGTGGACGAGATCGGGATCGCCATGCGCTCGTTGGAGAGCGAGGCCCGGAGCATCGGCTCCGCGGCCACGGAAATCGACGATCGCTGCGCGGGGTTCGCGTCGGACGTATCGAGCATCAGCGGCGATGTCGATGCCTCGAGCCGCGACCTCCAGGCCGCGCGCGACCGGCTCCTGCGGCTGGTGGAGACCGCCAACGCGTTAATGGGCCGGGTGACGCAGACCGGCGTCGAAACCGTCGACACCCCGTTCGTTCGCCGGGCGCAGGACACCGCAAAGCGCATTGCCGAGGTGTTCGAGCAGGCGCTCCTGCGCGGCGAGAT
>JASHRZ010000269.1 GCA_030037055.1 Alphaproteobacteria bacterium | reverse complement strand
CGGGCGCGGCAGCGGCGCCTCGGGCAGCGGCAGCAGTTGCTCGGCCTTGGGCCCGCCATGGCCGCCGTCGAGCACCATCGTTCCCTGCCCCGGGATATCCATGCCGCCGGGATTGTCCGGGCGGTGGCGCGTCGGCTGCGAGTCGGCGCGCAGCAGCGGTACGTCCTCCGGCGCCGCCGGCCGAGTCATCGCGCGATAAAAGGCGACGAACGCGCCGGAGGCGCCGAGCATGGCGAGCAGCGCCAGTGAAATGACGAAGGCGCGGCGCGAACGGCGCCTGGCGAACATGCGTCCGTGCCGCCCACCCGACCGCATTGGCCCCAATGCATAAGCCATTTACATCTCCTCGGCCGGCGCCACGCCGAACACGCTCAAGCCCGACGCCACGACGACAGCGACCGCCTGCACCAGCGCGAGCCGCGCGCGGCTGAGCTCAGGCGCGTCGCCGAGCAGGAAACGCAAGCTGGCATCGTCCCTACCCTTGTTCCAGAGACCGTGGAAATGGGCGGCGAGATCGTGAAGATAAAAGGCGATGCGATGCGGCTCATGCGCCTCCGCCGCGCTCTCGACCAGCCGCGGCCAACCTGCGAGATGCCGGATGAGAGCAAGCTCTGCGGGGTCGGTCAAGCGTTCCAACGCCGCCGAGGCCAGCGACTCGCGTGTCAAATCGACGCCTGGCAGCGCTTCCGCCGCATGGCGCAGCACCGAGCAGGCGCGCGCATGCGCATATTGCACGTAGAACACCGGATTGTCCTTGGACTGCTCGATCACCTTGGCAAAGTCGAAATCGAGCGTCTGGTCGTTGCGCCGCGTCAGCATGACGAAGCGGAAGACGTCCTTGCCGACCTCTTCGACGACCTCGCGCAAGGTGACGAAAGTGCCGGCGCGCTTCGACATTTTGACAGGCACACCCTTGTCGAAGAGGTTGACAAGCTGGCAGAGCCTCACATCGAGCCTCGCCTTGCCGTCGCTCAGCGCCGTCACCGCCGCCTGCATGCGTTTGACGTAACCGCCGTGATCGGCGCCCCAAATGTCGATCATCTCCGCGAAGCCGCGACGGTACTTGTCGAGATGGTAGGCGATGTCGGCGGCGAAATAGGTCCAGGATCCGTCGGATTTCTTCAGCGGCCGGTCGATATCGTCGCCGAATCGGGTGGAGCGGAACAGGGTCTGCGGCCGCTCCTCCCAATCCTCGGGCAGCATGCCCTTGGGCGGCTCGAGCGTGCCGACATAGAGAAGGCCGGCTCCCTCCAATGCCGCGAGCGCGCGGTCGACGGCGCCGCTGTCGACGATGGCGCGCTCGGAGGTGAAGACGTCCGGCACGATGCCGATGGCGGCGAGATCGGCGCGGATGAGCGCCATCATCTCGTTCACCGCGAATTCGCGCACTGCCGGCAGCCATGCTTCGGGTGGTTTGTCGGCGAGGCTGGGCCCATATTTTTCCTTGAGCGCCTGACCGACCCGGATCAGGTAATCGCCGGGATACTGCAAGCTGGGGAAGCCGTCGGTTGGCGCGCCGAGCGCCTCCAAGTAGCGGAAATAGGCCGATTGCGCCAAGGCATCGACCTGCGCGCCGGCGTCGTTGATGTAGTATTCGCGAGTGACGGCGAAGCCCGCCTTCGCCAGCAGCGCGGCCAGCGCGTCGCCGACCACGGCGCCGCGGCCGTGGCCGACATGCATCGGCCCTGTCGGATTGGCGGAGACATACTCGACATTGACCCTTCGGCCGGCACCGATCACGCCATCGCCATAGGCGGTGCCGGCGCGCAGGATCTCGGCGAGCCGCGCCTGCCAGAACGCATCAGACAAACGGATGTTGATGAAGCCCGGCCCCGCCACCTCCGCCGCCGTCACCGCATCGTGCCGGCGCAAGCGCTCCACCAGCCTCTCGGCAAGTGCGCGCGGCGCCAGCCCGGCCGGCTTCGCCAACACCATGGCTGCGTTGGTGGCAATGTCGCCGTGCGCGGAATCGCGCGGCGGCTCGACCGCGACGCGGCCGAAATCGAGTCCCGGCGGGAGATCGAGTGCGGCGAGATCGGAAACGATGATGTCGCGGAAATGGCTGAAAAGATTCATCACGTCGGCGCGTATCGGTCATAGAGGCGGCGGTGCTCGTCGAGCGCGAAGCGGTCGGTCATGCCCGCGATGTAATCGGCGACGAGCCGCGCAGTGGCGGGTGTGCCGGCGCCGGCCGCGGCAAGGCGCCACTCGGTGGGAAGGCATTCCGGCTCGGCGAGCAGCAGCTGGAACAGCTCCTGCACGACGCGGCGCGCCTTCGACGCCATGCGGTTGACGCGGTAATGGCGATACATGCGTTCGAAGAGGAACGCCCTGAGGTCCTTGGCCTCGCGGGCGAGCGCGTCGGAAAAGCCCACCACCGGCGCGCCCAGCGCGCGGATCTCGCCGGCGCTCTTGACCCGGGCAGCGGCAAGCCGGCGCCGGCTCTCGGCGGCGAGGTCGGAAGCCATGCGGTCGATCAGGCGGCGGATCGCCTCGTGGATGAGCCGCGGCTCGTCGATGCCGGGATGGCGCGTGGCCACCTCGTGCAGCACCGGGCCCGCCAGCGGCAGCTCCGCGAGATCCTTTACCGCGAAGAGGCCGGCGCGCAGCCCGTCGTCGATGTCGTGATTGTTGTAGGCGATGTCGTCGGCCATCGCCGCCACCTGCGCCTCGGCGCCCGGCCAGGTGGCGAGCTCGAGGTCATGGCGCGTCACGTACTCGGCGATGGTGCAGGATGGCGGCGAGGTCAGCGGGCCATTGTGCTTCACCGTGCCCTCGAGCGTCTCCCAGGTGAGGTTGAGCCCGTCGAATCCGGCATAGCGCCGCTCGAGCCGGGTCAGGATGCGCAGCGTCTGGTCGTTGTGGCCGAAGCCGCCATAGTCCCGCATCATCGCCGCCAGCGCGTCCTCGCCGGCATGGCCGAAAGGCGTGTGGCCGAGATCATGTGCCAGCGCCAGCGCCTCGGCGAGATCCTCGTTCAGGCCGAGCCCGCGGCTGATGCTGCGGGCGATCTGCGCCACTTCGAGGCTGTGGGTGAGCCGCGTGCGGTAGTGATCGCCTTCGTGATAGACGAAGACCTGGGTCTTGTATTGCAGCCGCCGGAAGGCGGTCGAATGGACGATGCGGTCGCGGTCGCGCTGGAAGGCGGTGCGTGACGGGCTCTCGGGCTCTGGATGGAGACGGCCGCGGCTCTCCTCCGGGCGCGATGCGTAAGGGGCGAGCGGCACCGGCAGCGTCATGATGGCGGGAACCCTAATCCTCGCGCCTGCCCTTGGCAACGCCGGCCGCCCGGTTTGACAAAAACCGCGACGTGCCTACATAGAGGCCACGATCTCCCGGCGCGTGGGGTGCTGGGCAAGGAGAGCTTAACCATGGCCGATGGGGACAGCGTTCGAGCCGAGGGCGGCGTCAGCCTCACCGCCAATGCGGCGCGTCGCGTCGCCGAGCTGAAGCGGCAGGAGAGCCTGCCCCACGCCTTCCTGCGCCTTGCCGTGTCCGGCGGCGGGTGCTCCGGCTTTCAATATGGCTTCAGCTTCGACGACACCCGCCAGGCCGAGGATCGAGTGTTCGAACGCGACGGTGTAGAGCTGGTCGTCGACGCGGTCTCGCTCGAGCTGGTCAAGGGCGCCGAGATCGATTTCGTCGAGGACTTGATGGGCGCCGCCTTCCAGGTGAAAAACCCCAACGCGGCCTCGTCCTGCGGCTGCGGCAATTCCTTTTCGATGGGCTGAGCGACCCGCGCCGGGATTGACAAGCGCCGCCCGCGCCCGCTTTCTCCCGGCGCGAGGGGAAGCCGGTGAAGATCGCCACATTCAACGTCAACTCGATAAAGGTGCGGCTGCCGATCCTGCTGTCATGGCTGGAAGAGGCACGGCCGGACGTCGTCTGTCTGCAGGAGATCAAATGCCTGGCCGGCGATTTCCCCGCGCTGGAACTCAAGGGTCTCGGCTATCACGCCGAGGTGGTGGGCCAGAAGACCTATAACGGCGTGGCGCTGCTGTCGAAGGCGCCCGCCCGCGACGTGATGGGGAGCCTTCCCGGCAATGACGGCGACGAGCAGGCGCGCTATGTGGAGGCGACCGTGGACGGCATTCGCGTTGCCTCGCTCTATCTGCCCAACGGCAATCCCGTCGCCAGCGACAAATTCGCGTACAAGCTCGCCTGGATGACGCGGCTCAAGGCGCATGCGGAGGCGCTTCTGGCGCAGGAGCTGCCGTTCGTGCTGGCCGGCGACTACAATGTCTGCCCGACCGACGCGGACGTGTTCGATCCTGCGATGATGAGCGCTGACGCGCTGTGCCAGGGGGATTCGCGCCGCCGATTCCGCGCTCTGCTCAATCTCGGCCTGGTCGACGCGTTCCGGGTCTTCCATCCGGAGCCGCACCGCTACACCTTCTGGGACTATCAGCAGGGGCGCTGGTATCGCGACGAAGGCTTGCGCATCGACCATCTGCTGCTGTCGCCGCAGGCCGCCGACCGGCTGATCGCCGCCGATATCGATAAGGGCCCGCGCGGCAAGGAGAAAGCCTCGGACCACACGCCGGTCTGGTGCGAGATCGCCTAGCGCAACGCGAATGTCGCCGGCGGCAACGCCTAGGGCGTTGCGTCTAGAATTTCACGCCGTAGCGCAGTTGCAGATTGTCCGAGCTCTCGCCGTTGAGCCGGAAATCGGGGGTGCGGCCTTCGTCGAGGCGCAGCGACAGACTGTGCTGATCGCCCAACTGATAGCCGAACTCGAGCGCGCCCCGCATCATCAGCGGCGGCCCGAGCGGATGGCGCAAGGGATCGTAGGGCAGGTTCGAGCCTGGATCATAGGTGCCGGCCAAGCCGAAGCTGCCGAACAGGCGGTCATTGTCGAAGAGACTCCAGGTGAGGCCGGCATAACCGCGATTGACGCCGGTCATCCGGTCCGGGCCGAAGCCCCATTGCGGGCGCGGCGAGAACAGGAAGTGGAACACGCCGTCGCTGGGGGAGGTCAGCGCGATGTCGAGATTGTCAGCGCTGTGCGGGCTCAGCGCTTGGCCGACGGCGTCATTGGGCAGGAAGTTGAGATAGAACTCCGGCAAGGGCGCGCCGCCGCGCACGAGGCTGCCGCCATCGACCGCGAGAGGCTGCGTCTGATCGGCGGCCGCCGCGGGCCAAGCCGCCGCCAGCGCCAGCAACGCGCTACAGCAGCAGAGAAATCGGCCGCGCGCGATCACGACAGGCGCCGCGCTACCAGGCGGCGCGCAAGCGCACGGTCGAGCCTGGTCACCGCCAGGGGCGTCAGCTCCCGGAAATGGAAGGCCAGCGTTCCCGCCGCCACATCCTTGCGCACCACCGAAGCCGAGAAGGAGAAGCCGTCGCTGCCGTCGACATGAAGCGTGCCGGCAATCACAGTGCCGACCTCGAGCAGCAGCGCGCAGGTGAGATGAAAGCCGCCGAGCGACCAATTGTCAGAGACATAGTCTTGATTGTCAATAATGACGGTCAGCGGCGGCAAGGCGTAGCGCCGGTCGCGCCGCTGCTCATGTCGGTCGAAATTGGTCCGCGCAATTCGCATGACCGAAGCCTCTTCCGGCCAGATGCCATCATTGCCGACAAGAGTTAATAAGAGGTTTCCATGAGCATTTGCAATGCCCATGAAACCGCGACGCCCCAAGCCCCCTCGATGGCGCAGGGGCCAGAGCGTCAATCGGCTTTTTTACAACATAGCAAAAGCCAAGGCAATAGATTAATTATCAAGGCATTAACCATGATTTCATGAGCTTTCACACGAGGTTTGTTGCAACCTCAGCCCTGACCTGCGCAGCTCGGATAAGAGTGCCATCTGCCCATGGGGTCTTCGACCCGCCAGTCCTCGCCCGCCGAGTCCGGCACGGCATAGCACGGGCCGACCGGTACCTTGCCGTGGCCGCCGGGCAGATCCAGCACATAGGTCGGCTGGCAGAGGCCGGAAACCCGTCCGCGCAGCGTGCGCAGCAGCGCGCGGCCTTGCGCCAGGCTCGGGCGGAAGCCGGCGGTACCGCGGGCGAGGTCGGGATGGTGGAGGTAATAGGGCTTTACCCGCATGGCGACGAGGCCGCGCAACAGCGCCGTCAGCGTCGCAGCATCGTCGTTGACGCCTTTGAGGAGCACGCTCTGCCCGAGCAAGGGAATGCCGGCGCCGGCGAGCCGCCGGCAGGCGGCGCGCGCCTTTTCGGTGAGCTCGCGCGGATGGTTGGCATGGATGGCAACGTAGACCGCCTTCTCCGCGGCGAGCGCGCGGACGAGCGCCGCGCTCACCCGGGCCGGCTCGACCACCGGCACGCGGGTGTGAAAGCGTATGACGGCGACATGGGCGATGGCGTCGAGCGCGCGGGTCAGGGCGCCGAGCCGGCGCGGCGACAGCAGGAAGGGATCGCCGCCGGTGACGATCACCTCCCAGATTTCCGGCCGGGCGCGGATGTAGTCGAGCGCCGTCTCGAGCTCCGCCGGCGTCAAACGCTCGCCACCGGGTCCGACCTGCTCGCGGCGGAAGCAGAAGCGGCAATAGACCGGACAGGCATGGCTCGGCTTCAGCAGGACGCGGTCGGGATAGCGGTGAACGATGCCC
>JASHRZ010000268.1 GCA_030037055.1 Alphaproteobacteria bacterium | reverse complement strand
CTTCGTGGGCGAGGCGCGGCTCAAGACTCAGGAAATCGCCGCCAAGCTCACTGCCCCCTTCTACGACTATTGGTATCGTACCAAGGCACAGAACAAGATCGCGGTGGTGCTCATCACTGATAGGACGGCCAAGAAGGAAGGCGTGACCTACCCTCTGCCGCTGGATACGCACTACGATTACCTCCACACGATTGTCGATCAGGGTCCGGCGGCGGTGTTCGTCGATTTCGCCTTCTTAGGCGAGAGGTCCGGCGACAAGAAGACATTGAAGGATCTCACGGAGCTCTTCGAAAAAAAACAGATCCCCGTTTTCTTCGCCGGTGGCCAGCCGGACGAGGTCATGCCGACCGCGCTCGAGAAATACAGGGCAATCACCGCCTGGGAGGCGCCGGAAGGCGAGTATCCGCTGCGGCAATTCGACAAGGATAAGAGGGGGTGGCGGCCCACCGCAGCGATGGCGCTCTATGAAAGCCTCTGCAAGAGCGAAGAGGGCTGCTGGGATCGCCGGACACGCAAGCACTTTTACGATCAGTTTCACGACAATCTGGTCGTGCAATGGGGCGCGGTGCCCTCGCGCGAGCAATTCTACGTTTCCAGCGTTCCGAAAGAGTGCCGCTTGAAAGGCGCGGAAGAGGGCGCCGTCGATTTGGTGAGCAGGTTTAAGGAAGCGTTCTTCTTGGTGACGGACGCGGTCCTGCCGGGTCTCGAGCTTGATCGGCGGCAACCCTGCTTCTATGCGCTGACCCTAAGAGCCGAGACGCTCGATGACTGGAATGACGCTGGCGACCTGCGGGAGCTGCTGAACGGGCGGGTCGTGCTCTATGGCGCGAGGGTCACCGGCGTGCCCGACGTGGTCTACTCGACCGTACATGGCAAGGTGCCGAGCGTGTTCATGCATGCCATGGCGCTCGATAACCTGTTGACCTACGGTCGAGGCTACTATCACGATCCTCGTAACTGGGGACCGATCGCTCTCGATTTTGCCTTCGGGCTCATCATTTTCCTGATTCCGAGCCACATCAGAGGCAGAGCGGCGGCGCGCCCGCATGCCTCACCGCATCAATCCGGCAGGATTCCGACGGCAATCAAATGGCCGCTCGGTTGGATCAAGAGCTTGCTCGATGGGATGGAGACGCATTTTCATTGGACGATCGCGATAGTGGTGCTGATTTTGTCCGTCGTCGAATTCAAGCTGCACTGGGCGGTCATAAACTGGCTGGGCTCATACATCTTTATCGAGCTGATGCATCATCTCATCAGTCCGATCGTCCGGATCTGGGCGCACGGCAGCATGCAGCAACTCTCTCATGATTCAGAAAAACCCAGGCAACCTTGGAGGCAAGCTCATGAAACGTCTTGGCTACGTCGTATCCGCCGCCGCGCTCCTCATTCTGGCTGAAGCCACCGCGTTCGGAGCGGCCGATGCCGATAAGGCGGAAACACCGATCGGGCGGGTGCTGGGGGTGCGTGGGAGTGCCACCGAACTGACCACGTATAACTGCGCCGACCGCAATCCTGCCGGAACGACCCGCGCCGAGCTTCTGCGCGACGCCGACATTCTCGAGGACCATGCGAGCATGCTCAAAGTGCGATTGCGCTCGGGTGGACAAGTGATCTGCCTCGACCGGCGCGAATTGGTCACGACGCTGAGTCGCAGCAACGCCCAGCTCTGCGATCCCGTCAAGGCCCAGTCGAAACTGGCGCAGGACCTGCGCTCGCAGGGCCTCGGCAACAGCGGATGCAAATGACTACTCGGCGCGCGTCATGTGCTGCCGCTCTGCTGGCGGGGTTGGCGCTCGCCCACTGCGCCGCGGTCGATACGGTCACGGGCGGCGGCTCGCACGTCCCCGAGAAGGGGAAGATGATCGATTCGCTCGACCGCAAGGCCGCGCCGCCGGCGCCTGCACCGGGAGCGCCGGATCCCGGCTATGCGGCGGCCCGCAGCCACCTCGTCAACGGTCCGGGCTTCATGCACGCCCCGGAGCTCGAGGCCTATGTCAATGACATCATGCGCCAGCTCCAGGCGCAGCTGCCGACGCCAAGCCCGCCGGTGAAGGTCTTCCTGTCGCCGGTGCGCTCGTTCGAGGCCGAGGGCAGCGCCGAAGGCGGCGTCGTCATCACGCTGGGGACGCTTTCGGCGCTGCATTCGACCGACGAGCTGGCATTCATCCTCGCGCATGAATTGTCGCATATCTATCTCGGGCATCAGCGCACGCGCGGCGAGCTCAACGACCTTACCCGCAAAGGCGCGATGCTGACGGACCTCGCGCTCAATCTCGAGAGCTCGGTCAGCAGCAAGCAGGACACCAAGGCGCAGATCGCCAATCAGGCAGTGCTGCTTATCGCCGACGATGCGCTGTTCCCGGCCTGGAGCCGGGCGCAGGAGCAGGCGGCCGACGCGCTGGGCCTCGATCTCATGCAACGCGCCGGCTTCTCCAATATCGGCGCTACCAACGTGATGGAGATCCTGCAGTCCGAGGACGAGAAGCGTGCCGCGGCCGCGACCAAGGCGGAAGCGGAGCAGAAGCAGAAGCAGGACGAGAAAATGAAGCAATCGTTGCACTCGAGCGACGCCGACGCCCTCGGCGAGGCGCTCGTGGACGCCTTCAAGCAGGCCTTCGCCTCGACGCTGAGCGAAATCCAGGATACGCATGGCAGCGCCGCCGCGCGTGCCGACCTCATCGTCGCCTATCTTCACCGCGAATATCCCGGCCTGCCCGCGGACCCGAAGGAGGCGGCATGGCACCGCACCCTTGCCCAACACGACACCGCGCGTCGGCTTCAGAGCTATCGCAAGATCGGCGAAGCGATCGAAAGGTTGCTTGCCCGGCGCGCCAAGGAAGCGGGGCCGATCCTGGGCGGCGGCGTCATCCCCGAGCTCGAGGGCGATCCCTACCTCGCCCGCGCCCAGTTCATGGAGATGTCGCAGACGCATCGCGAGGAGGAGGGAAGGCGGCTACTGCGGCAGAGCATCGAGCGCGACGACGCGCCGCTGATAAATTTCACGCTGCTGGCGCAGAGCGAGGCGTCGAGCAAGCATCTCGGCGAGGCGATCACGCTGATCGAGACGGCAAAGACGCGCTTTGACGACCCCAGCGGGCTCTATCCCATCGCCATCACCTATTACAAGCGGGCCGGCCGAAAAAACGACGTGGCGCAGGTGCAGGCGCGCTGCAAGCTCACCGGGGATCCCGAGCTCACTAAGCAATGCGACGCCGCGGCGAAGTGACGGCGCGTCGCCGGCAACGGCGTTCGTGATATGGGCTGAGCCAGAAGTCACCGCCTATCTCGCGCTCGAGGGCTTTCTCCAGGACCCCCTCGCCGAGCCGCCTCACGTGACGACTCACCAACCAAGCGGCGCCCCGGAGGCTTCGCCGGAGCCGGCGGCGCGTCGGCGATGTCCGGCGCGTGAAGGTTTGGCTTCTTCATCTCACGGCTCCCAGGTCCAATTGCTCGATTGGCTCGTTGTCATCGGCTTCGCGTGATGATGATCTGGGCAGCGCCCGGCGAGACGGCGGCCGGTGTGGGCGCGAAGTCGTGGCGCGATAGCTTGCGCGGCCGTTCGGCCCGCGCCGCGATCTCGTTGGCCATCGCTTTGAGGGTGTCGGCGATCATCGGGAGGTCTTTGCGAGCAACGGTCCATCGGCCGCTCGCTGATCGTTGCGCCGGTATCCTGCCGGAGACCGCGGCGTGATAGCAGCGCAGATAGGTCGTGCTGGCGCCGGTCGCGTCGCGGATCGCTCTTGGAAGCTCGGCGAGGCTAAGACGGGGCGAAGACAACGGTCGCGCTCCTGCGCGTTGTTAGCTGCCTCCGTCCGAAACGAACTATACGACGGACAGTGGTTGGACGATCAAGCCCTTTTATATAGTGGCTGCGCGCTTTTTAAGGGCCGATGATCGCTTGGA
>JASHRZ010000018.1 GCA_030037055.1 Alphaproteobacteria bacterium | reverse complement strand
CTTCGCCAATCTCGCGATGAACAGCGCCACCGCCTATGAGCAATGGCGCCTGGGCATGCTCTTCGCCCGCCATCACCCGGACGCCAAGGTGCTGCTGCTCGGCATCGATATCGTCTGGTGCGAGACCGGCGACAGCATCGTCAAATATACCGAGCGCTCCTTCCCGGAATGGATGTATGACGACAATCCCTGGAACGGCTATCTCGAGCAGTTCAACCTCTATGCCGTCGAGCAGGCCGGCATCGAGTTTGGCGTGCTCACGGGGCTGCGGCCGCGGCCTTACGGTCGCGACGGCTTCACCGATTTCCTGCCCGACGACGCCACCTACGATGTCGCCCGCGCACGCGCGCATCTCTATCCCGACGGCACTGCGGCGATCGCTCCGCTGGCGCCGCCGGTACGAATGAGCGCCGAGGAGCGGCGGGCGCTGCGCTTTCCCGCGCACGCTTTGCTCGGCGCGCTGCTGCGCGCCCTGCCCGACGCCAAGAAGATCGTCTTCTTCGTGCCCTACCATCTTTCTGCGCAGCCGCGCCCGGGCAGCCGGGAGGCGCTCGTCTGGGGCGAATGCAAGATGCGGCTTGCCGCACTCGCCGCCGCAGCGCCGGACACGCGGCTTGTCGACTTCATGATTCCGAGCGAGGTGACGCGCGCGGACGACAACTATTGGGACCCGCTGCATTACCGAATGGGCGTCTCGAGCTGGCTCGCGCGCAGCCTCCGGGCGGCGGCCGGCGGTCCACCCCGAGTCGCACCCGAAGGCTATGTCGTGCGCTGAGCTGGGGCAGCCGGGGCAGCGACATCCGGCCGCGTAGCACCGGCCATGGCCTTATATGTTCGCGCCGTGGGTCGATTGGCGAGGCGGCTGTTCACTTATAAATTGATAAATTTTCTCCGACGCGCTACCGTTTAGGGTTACTGCGAGAGGAGACGACCTTGAGCAAATTGATGTCCGTATCCGATGCCGACAGCGCCGGCCCGTCCTTCAAGCGTCGTACCGTAATCTTCGATGGTCCCGACCCGATCGACCAGCATGTCGGGGGGCAGTTGCGGCTGCGGCGCGCGCAAGCGGGGATGACCCAAACCGAGCTCGGCGCCAAGGTCGGGCTGTCCTTTCAGGCGGTGCAGAAATACGAGACCGGCGAGAACCGTATCAGCGCGAGCCGGCTCTATCAACTGGCCCGCGTTCTCAACGTTTCGCTGCCCTATTTTTTCGACGGCCTTGACGAGACCGGCAACCCCGAGCAAGCGGTCGGCGTGTCGGATCTGACACGCAAGGAAGCGTCGATGGTGCTGGGTGCCTATTACGGGATCAAGGATCCCCGGCTGCGCTCGGCCTGCCTGCTGATCATGACACGGATGGCCGACCGTCCGACGGTCGACAGCGTGTAATGACGATCGACTTGAAGGTCGCTGCTGCGCGGCCGGAAATGGCTTGCGCCGAAGTGGAGGGCTCTAGCTATCTCCGGGCGCTTTCGACGATCGAACCCATTGCCGCCTTCGCGCGTACCGCGCGCAACTACGCCGTGGCGGCGTCGCGATGCCGTGAGCAGGCATGCAGGCCCGCGTTGAAAGGGGCGCTGCCGTCCCGGCCGCCCCGCCGAGGCCGGTCCCGTTCAAGGCGGTTTACCGAGGGCGGCCGAGGATCGCTACCTTTGCGCGGCAGGCCGAGACCGTTCCCTTCACCCGCTCGAATCTGATCGCGTCATATCCGACCGCTGCGGCAATTATGTCGAACGGCGCGCGCTCGAGCCGAGCAGCCTCCCGGCGCGCGGCGATCCGCTCAGCAGCCTCTACCGTTGTTGGTGCGATCTGCGCGCCGCCGGCGCCTGCCGGTTCTCCAGCATCGATAGCGTTCCGCTCACCCGGGCGGGGTCCTCGGCAAGCTGCATGTCGTCGATGTCAGCAACGTCGACCCGGAGGAATTTCGCTAGGAGCCATCGGCTACGATATGCGGATCGGCCCCTAGGTGTCGCCGCGGGCCGATCCCGTCGCGATCATGGCCGACAGCGTGATGCGCGATTAAAAGTCCGTCTGCCTGATCGCGGTGCCGCGCCTGCATCGCATGCGCTGCCAGCTGGGCAGCAGCGGCTATCACTATGCGCGGCTCATCTACCCTTCCTTGACGAGCACACGCGGGTGACGCGGCCGCTGGTGGTGATCCGGGAGGAGGCCGGCAAATGTATTGCAGTCGAGCCCGGCGATTAGCTCCTTGCGATCCATGTAGGCGAGGTAAATCCGCTCGCGGCTTCGCGTCAAAATAGCCGTCGAGCAACGCTCGACATGCCGTATGCCGATCTGGCGATGCCACGCTCGCCGATCGCCCGCTGCATCACGCCGGTTTGCCAGTCGACATCCATTCGCGCAGGCACAGCGCGCGCGTCAGATGGCAGGACAACTGAAAGGCGCCGCTTGCGATGCCGCGGATGGATCCAAAGGTCCCCCTCATGCCCGATCCGGCCGGCAATGAGCGGCATTCCGGCTGGCGCGGCGATCGCCCGCATGCCAAGCTGCCGCGGCGGCTCGTCCCGCCACAGGCGCCGGGTGCGCGTGAGAGCGAGGAAGTCGTCGGTGACGAAGAGACGCGCGGCGCAGGTCGCAATCGTGTGCGCGCCGGAGGGAACCTCGAGCCCGAAGCTGTTCGCCGCGGACGGGCCGGCGCAGCGGGGGTCGAATCTCGGATTGACGAAGGCGTCCGCCGATGCCGCTTCCACAGCCAGTTCGACAAACTGGTATCGATGGCGAGCGCGCAGCCGCGGTTCTCCCGCCACGCCAGGCTGAAATCGATGAAGAATTGGACGGTGTCCAAATCGTCGTGCAATGCCATCCAATCGCCCCCGGAGGCCAGCTTTGCCGACCAACAAGATCGTTCTCGCAAACTGGATCCTAGTAGAATGTGTTATGAAAATTCTATGATGCTCTTGTTGTTTACCAGACGAGCAGGGAAAATGAAGTATTTTCAATACGATAGATGCTGGGGCCACGCGCGCGCTTCGCAGCCAATCGGCATCGCGATCGTGCGTCACATGCGGGATGCCGGGCATCTCGCGCAGGAGCGGACTGAGGGTCAGAGCGAAGGCTTCGCAGCGGCCGACGGCATGCTTGCGGGCGAACTCCGATGCCGGCGCCGCGTCGCCAGTCGTCGTTGATCCGGCGGAAATGGTCGCTCGAGGCCTATCAGGCCAGAACGGCGGAGGGGGCGTGCGGATGCGGTCGCGGCCGCCAGCCTATGGCGAGCGCGCGAGGAAATAGCGTCCGGCGGGCGCCGGCGCGGCGCCAATCTGGCGATAGATGAAATCGCCGGGTGGTGCCGCGGCATCGGCTTCGCGCAGCCGGTCGAGCAGCGGCCGGTCGGGGGCTAGCGCGCAGGCGGGATCGGTGCGCGCGGCATCGCCGGTGAGCGCGAAGGCCTGGCAGCGGCAGCCGCCCCAGTCGATCTCGCGCCGCTCGCAGGAGTGGCAGGGCTCCGGCATCCAGGCGGTGCCGCGGAAGCGGTTGAAGGCTTCGGAGCGATACCAGATCTCGGTCAGGCTTGCCGTGTGCACCGAGGAAAATTCGAAGCCCGGCAGGCTCTCCGCGGCGTGGCAGGGCAGCACCTTGCCGGCGGGCGAGACGTTGAGGAACTGGCGGCCCCAGCCGCCCATGCACGCCTTCGGCCGTCGCGCATAATAATCCGGCACGACATAGTCGATGGTGAGGACGCCTTTGAGCCGCACGCGCGCCTCGG
>JASHRZ010000267.1 GCA_030037055.1 Alphaproteobacteria bacterium | reverse complement strand
GATCGAGTGCTATCTGCACAAGCAGTCTTCCGACATCGCCCGGGGTGTCGACGCCATCGGCAACAAGGATGAGGGCGCCGGCGATCAGGGCATCATGTTCGGCTACGCCTGCCGCGAGACGCCGGAACTGATGCCGGCGCCGATCTATTATGCGCACGCCATCCTGAGATCGCTCGCCGAGGCGCGCCATTCCGGCGCGGCTCCGCTGCTCGGCCCCGACGCGAAGAGCCAGGTGAGCCTGCAATACATCGACGGCAAGCCGGTGCGCGCGACGTCGGTGGTGGTCTCCGCGCAGCATGACGCGACGATTGACCAGGACCAGGTCCGCGAAATCATCCGGCCGCATGTGCTCAACGTCCTGCCGGAGGGCTGGATGTGCGAGGAGGAGCATTTCTACGTCAACCCCACCGGCCGCTTCGTCACCGGCGGCCCAGACGGCGATTGCGGCCTCACCGGCCGCAAGATCATTGTCGACACCTATGGCGGCTCGGCGCCGCATGGCGGCGGCGCCTTTTCGGGCAAGGACCCGACCAAGGTGGACCGCTCGGCCGCCTATGCCGCCCGCTATCTCGCTAAGAACGTGGTGGCGTCGGGGCTCGCCGAGCGCTGCACCATCCAGCTCTCTTACGCCATCGGCGTGGCGAAGCCGCTCTCGGTCTATATCGATACCGCTGGCACCGGCCGGGTGGACGAGGGCAAGCTGTCGAGCGTGCTGCAAGAGATGATGGACCTCTCGCCGCGCGGCATCCGCACCCATCTTGCCCTCAACCGGCCGATCTATGCCCGCACCTCGGCCTACGGCCATTTCGGCCGGCCGCCCGAGGCCGATGGCGGCTTCTCCTGGGAGCGGCTCGATCTCGTCGATGCGCTGCGCCGGGCTTTGTGAGCGCCGCGCCGACCGCCGCCGCGCCGCGCCGGCGCCTCGTCCATGGCCGCCGCCGCGGCCGCAAGCTGCGGCCGGGCCAACAGGCGCTGCTGCAAACCCTGCTGCCGCTTCTGCGCATCGCGCTTCCTGCCCAAGGCACGCTCGAGCCACGCCGTCTCTTCACGCCGCCGGTTGAGGAGGTCTGGCTGGAAGTGGGTTTCGGCGGCGGCGAGCATCTCGCCCAGCAGGCTGAGGCGCATCCGGCGATCGGGTTCATCGGTTGCGAGGTGTTCCAGAACGGCGTGGTCAAGCTGCTGGCCGAGGCAAAGCGGCGCGCGCTCGCCAATGTGCGGGTCTTCCTCGACGATGCGCGCCTCCTCATCGCCGCCCTGCCCGAGGCGTCGCTGGCGCGCGCCTTCATTCTCTTCCCCGATCCCTGGCCGAAGCTGCGCCACCATAAGCGGCGCATCATCTCGGCCGAGACGCTCGACCTGCTGGCTTTCGCGCTCGCCGATGACGCGGAGCTGCGGCTCGCCACCGATGACGCGGATTATCTTGCTTGGATGTTGGAGCGCGCGACGGCGCATCCCGCTTTCGCGTGGCTGGCGCAGGGCCCCCGGGACTGGGGCGAGCGGCCCCCGGACTGGCCGGCGACGCGCTATGAGCAGAAAGCGCTGGCGCGCGGGCGCAAGCCCGCTTTCCTGCGCTTCCGGCGCCGGAAGCGCGGTAGCTCCCAACGCGGCGGCTCAGCTTGATCTGCGGGTTCCAGCAAGATGCAAACGTCCCCGTCGCCCCGGCGAAAGCCGAGGCCGGGGCACGGCAGGTTACTCGCGTCGGGTCCGCGCTTTGCGCGGGCACCGGCGGTGGGCGGCAGGCCGATCAGCGCCGGGCTTGCAAGCGCCTCGAAAATGACTATATTCGCAGAAAACAACCCATAAGCCTGGATCATCCGGGCTTTTGAAAGGGTGGGCCGAAGGGCCCGCCTTTTTTGTTTCGGCGGCAAGGAAAGCGGCGTGGACACCGGAAAGATCGAGGCGATGATTGCGCCTTCGCTCGAGGCGATGGGCTACCGCGTGGTGCGCGTGGCGATCACCGGTGGCCGGCGCGCGACCTTGCAGGTCATGGCCGAGCGCGCCGATGCGCGGGCGATGACGGTCGAGGATTGCGCCGAGATCAGCCACACGGTCTCGGCGCTGCTCGACGTCGCCGATCCCATCGCCGGCGCTTACACCCTCGAGGTGAGCTCGCCCGGTATCGACCGGCCGCTGTTGCGGCGCGAGGATTTCGCGCGCTTCGCCGGTTTCGAGGCGAAGGTCGAGCTGAGGCAGCCAGTCGCCGGCCGCCGCCGCTTCCGCGGCAAGCTGCTGGGCGTCGAGGGCGAGGCGGTGCGCCTGTTGGTCGATGCCGAGCCCGTCGCCTTGCCGCTCGCCGCGGTGACGCGTGCCAAGCTGGTGATCACCGACGAGCTGCTGGCGGCGAGCCGCGCGCAAGCAGAGCATTAGAAGGTTCGAGAAGGTCGAGAGGCGGACATGCAGATCCAAGCCAGTTACCCCCGGCCCGAGCTCTTGCAAGTCGCCGACACGGTCGCGCGCGACAAGGGCATCGACCGCGACGAGGTGCTGCAGGCGATGGAGCAGGCCATCCAGAAGGCGGGCCGCTCCAAATACGGCCAGGAATACGACATCCGCGCCGAGATAGACCGCAAGAACGGCGAGATCCGGCTGATGCGCTTCCGCGAGGTCGCCGATCCCGTCGAGAACGAGGCGACGCAGATCCCGCTCGCTGAGGCCAAGCGGCTCAACCCCGAGGCTGAAGTCGGCGACTTCATCACCGATCCGCTGCCGCCCATCGATTTCGGCCGCATCGCGGCGCAGACGGCGAAGCAGGTGATCGTGCAGAAGGTGCGCGACGCCGAGCGGCAGCGGCAATTCAACGAATACAAGGACCGCGTCGGCGAGATCGTCAACGGCCTAGTCAAGCGCGTCGAGTTCGGCAACGTCATCGTCGATCTCGGCCGCGCCGAGGCGATCCTGCGCCGCGACGAGCTGCTGCCGCGCGAGAGCTTCCGCCAGGGCGAGCGCGTGCGCGCCTATATCTACGACGTGCGCCAGGAAGTGCGGGGCCCGCAGATCTTCCTCTCGCGCACGCATCCGCAATTCATGGCCAAGCTCTTCGCGCAGGAGGTGCCGGAGATCTACGACGGCATCATCGAGATCCGCGCAGTGGCGCGCGATCCCGGCTCGCGCGCCAAGATCGCCGTCATCTCCAACGACAGCGGCATCGACCCCGTCGGCGCCTGCGTCGGCATGCGCGGCTCGCGCGTGCAAGCGGTGGTGGCGGAGCTGCAGGGCGAGAAGATTGACATCATTCCCTGGTCGCAGGATCCCGCCACCTTCGTCGTCAACGCGCTCGCTCCCGCCGAGGTCGCCAAGGTGGTGATGGACGAGGAGCAGCGCCGCATCGAGGTGGTGGTGCCCGACGACCAGCTCTCGCTGGCCATTGGCCGGCGCGGGCAGAACGTGCGGCTCGCTTCGCAGCTTACCGGCTGGGACATCGACATTCTCACCGAGGCCGAGGAAAGCGAACGGCGCCAGGAGGAGTTCCGCACGCGCTCGAAGATGTTCATCGACGCGCTTGATGTCGACGACGTCATCGCCCATCTGCTGGTCACCGAAGGCTTCACCTCGGTCGAGGAGGTGGCTTTGGTGCCGCTCAAGGAGCTCGCCAGCATCGAGGGCTTCGACGAGGATGTCGCTGGCGAGCTGCAGCAGCGCGCCCGCACCTTCCTCGAGGAGCAGAACGCCAAGCTCGAGGCGCGGCGCAAGGAGCTCGGCGTCAGCGACGAGATCGCCGCCATTCCCGGCGTGAGCCCGGCGCTGCTCGTGGCGCTCGGCGAGAAGGGCGTCAAGACGCTCGATGACCTCGCCGACCTTGCCGGCGACGAGCTCATCGAGACGGCGGGCACCGCCGTCCCGCTCGAGCCCGACGCCGCCAACGCCATCATCATGGCGGCGCGCGCCCATTGGTTTGCCGGCGAGACGCAGCCGGGCGCCGCCAGCGGCGCGCCGGCCGGGGAGTAGGCCACGGCCGCCGCAGCGCCCCAGGACGAGGAGACCGAGGCGCAGACGGGGCCGGAGCGGCGCTGCCTCGCCAGCGGCGCCGTGCGGCCGAAATCCGAGCTCGTCCGCTTCGTCGTCGCTCCCGACGGCAGGATCGCACCCGACGTCGCGGGAAAACTGCCCGGGCGGGGTTTGTGGTTGACGGCCCGGCGCGATATAGTGGCACTGGCGGTGACCAAGCGGCTCTTCGCCCGCGCGACGCGGCAGCCGGTCATCGTCGATGACGATCTGGCCGAGCGGGTCGAGGCCTTGTTGGCCAAGCGTTGCCGCGACCATATAGGGCTTGCGCGCCGCGCCGGTCAGGCCGTGATGGGATTTGCCAAGGTCGAGGCGGTGCTGGCGCGGGGCAGGGCGGCGGCGCTGCTGGCAGCGGCAGACGGCGCGGCGGACGGGCGAAGCAAGCTCAGGAGGCTGGCGCCGGATTTGCCCTTGGTCGAACAGCTCACCAGCGCGGAGCTGGGGGTGGCGTTCGGCCGTGAGCATGTTGTGCATGCGGCGCTGGCGCCGGGGCCGATCGCCCGGGCGCTGGTGGCCGATGCGGCGCGGCTTGCCGGGTTTCGGGCGGGGCGCGGCGACAGCGAGGCGGTTTTTGCGAGTGACGGTACCGGATCACGATGAGCGATAACGATCAAGACACGAAACGGCCGCTGAGCCTGGGACGCCCGGCCGGCAAGCTCGAGCTGCGCCGGCCGGTCGAAGCCGGGCAGGTGCGTCAGAGCTTCCCCCATGGTCGCTCCAAGACCGTGACCGTCGAGGTGCGCAAGAAGCGCGCGCCGGCGCCGAGCCATCGCGAACGCGCCGAGGCGCCGCCGGCTGAGGCGGCAGGACCCGCGACCGCGCCGCAGCCCGTGCGCCGGCCTGCGGTGCTGACGACGCACGGGCTTACCGCTGGCGAACGCGCCGCGCGCGCGAGCGCGCTGCAAGGCGCCATCCGGGCGGACGAGGAGGCGAGGAAACAGGCCGTCGTCGATGCCGTCCGCCAGCGCGAGCAGGAGGCGAGGCTCAAGATCGAGCAAGAGCAACGCTTCGCCGAGGAGTCTGCTCGCCGCCGCAGCGAGGAGGAGGCCAAGCGCAGGAGCGAGGAGGAGGCAAAGCGCAAGACCGAGGAGGAGAGCAGGCGCAAGGCCGAAGAGGAATCCCGTCGACAGATCGCCGAGCGCGCCGGCAAGGCCGCGGCCGAGAAGGTCGCGGCGCTGGAGAAGGCCGGCAAGGTCAAGATCGAGGAAGAGGCCGAGGAAGAGGCGCCGGCGCGGCGCGGGCCGCGCGGCGTCGAGGTCAAGAAGGTGCCGGCGCCGACGCGACGCGAGGAGCCGCGCCGGCGGCACCCCAAGCTTACCGTCACCCGCGTGCTCAACGAAGGGGACGAGGAGAAGATGCGCAGTCTCGCCTCGGTGCGCCGGCACCGCGAGCGCGAGAAACTGCGCGCGCTCCAGGCGCAGCAGGAGCAGGTCAAGATCGTGCGCGATGTGGTGGTGCCCGAGACGATCACCGTGCAGGAACTCGCCAACCGCATGGCCGAGCGCGGCGCGGACGTCATCAAGACGCTGATGAAGATGGGCGTCATGGCGACCATCAACCAGGTGATTGACGCCGACACCGCCGAGCTCGTCGTCAGCGAGTTCGGCCACCGCCTGAAGCGCGTCGCCGAGAGCGACATCGAGATCGGATTGGGCGGCAAGGCCGATGCCGAGGAGCGTCTCGCGCCGCGGCCGCCGGTGGTCACCATCATGGGCCATGTCGATCACGGCAAGACCTCGCTGCTGGACGCCTTGCGCGGCACTGACGTCGCGAGCGGCGAGGCCGGCGGCATCACCCAGCACATTGGCGCCTATCAGGTTCGGCTCAAATCCGGCGAGCGCATCACCTTCATCGACACGCCGGGGCACCAGGCCTTCACCGCGATGCGCGCGCGCGGCGCGCACATCACCGACATCGTCGTGCTGGTGGTGGCGGCCGACGACGGCATCAAGGAGCAGACGGTCGAGGCCATCCGCCACGCCAAGGCGGCGAAGGTGCCGATGATCGTCGCCATCAACAAGATGGACAAGCCCGACGCAAAGCCCGACCGCGTGCGCCAGGAGCTGCTCCAGCACGAGATCGTGGTCGAAAAGCATGGCGGCGACGTGCTCGACGTCGAGGTCTCGGCGCTGAAGAAGACCGGTCTCGACAAGCTCGAGGAGGCGATCCTGCTGCAGGCCGAGATCCTCGATCTCAAGGCCAACCCCGACCGCCCGGCCGAGGGCAGCATCATCGAGGCGAAGCTCGAGCGCGGCCGCGGCCCGGTAGCTACCGTGCTGATCAAGCGCGGCACGCTGCATACCGGCGACATCTTCGTCGCCGGCAGCGAATGGGGCCGCGTGCGCGCGCTGATCGACGATCGCGGCAACGCCCTCGCCGCGGCGGGGCCGGCCAGCCCGGTCGAGGTGCTGGGGCTCAACGGCACGCCGTTGGCGGGCGACGATTTCGTCGTCGCTGAGAACGAGGCCAAGGCGCGCGATATCGCCGACTACCGCCAGCGCCGCCGGCGCGAGCAGCAGGCCGCCGCGGGCGCGCGCGGCACGCTCGAGCAGATGTTCTCGCAGATCGCCGCCGGCGTGGCCAAGGAGCTCGCCGTGGTCGTCAAGTCGGACGTGCAAGGCTCGCTCGAGGCCATCACCGGCTCACTCGAGAAGCTCTCCACCAAGGAGGTGGCGATCCGCGTGCTGCACGCCGCGGTGGGCGGCATCAACGAGAGCGACGTGATCCTGGCCAAGGCGTCGAGCGCGGTCATCATCGGCTTCAACGTTCGCGCCAACCCGCAGGCGCGCGACCTGGCGCGCCGCGACAATGTGGAGACCCGCTATTACTCGATCATCTACGACGTGATCGACGACATGAAGGCGGCGCTGTCGGGCCTGTTGGCGCCGAGCATGCGCGAGCGCTTCCTCGGAAACGCGGCGATCCGCGAGGTCTTCACCATCAGCAAGGTCGGCAAGGTGGCGGGCTGCATGGTGACCGAAGGCATCGTCAGGCGCGGCGCCCGCGTCCGCCTCTTGCGCGACAATGTCGTGATCCACGAGGGCAGCCTCAAGACGCTGAAGCGCTTCAAGGACGAGGTTCGCGAGGTGCGCGAGGGCTTCGAATGCGGCATGGCCTTCGAGAACTACCAGGACATCCAGGTGGGCGACGTCATCGAGTGCTTCGAGATGGAGGAAGTCGCGCGCGCGTTGTAGGACGGGTTTGGGCTGGATCGACGTCGCGCGCTGTTCGAGACGGCCGCTTCGCGGCCTCCTCCGGATGAGGAGACATAGAATCGGCCATCGGTCGATGCCATTCTCACGATATCCTCATCCTGAGCAGCGCCTTGAGGGCGCGTCGCGAAGGACGCGCCGGCGTCCATACGGCGGAAATGCGTTCCCGCCTGCGCGCAGTTTGAGGCGAACCGGGATTTCACACCGTGACCAAGCAGCATCACAAACACCAGGAGCCGAGCCAGCGCCAGCTGCGCGTCGGCGAGGAGCTGCGCCACGCGCTCGCGCGGCTGCTGCAGCGCGGCGAGCTGCGCGACCCCGCGCTGCAAGAAGCGGCGGTGACCGTCACCGAGGTCAGGATGAGCCCGGACCTCAAAAGCGCCACCGCCTATGTCATGCCACTGGGCGGCCGCCACCGCGCCGAGGTGATCGCCGGGCTTGCGCGCTCAGCCGGATATCTGCGCGGGCAACTGGCGCGCGAGGTGCCGCTGCGCTTCTCGCCGACGCTGTCCTTCGCGCTCGATACTTCCTTTGACCATGCCAGCCGCATCAACGAGCTGCTGCATCGCCCCGAGGTCGAGCGAGATTTGGGCCCGGGCGGGGAGGAAGAGCCCGACGATGGCTGAGCGGCTGGGCCGAACGATCAACGGCTGGCTCGTTCTCGACAAGCCCCAAGGCATGAGCTCGAGCCGGGCGGTGGGCGCTGTCCGGCGCCTGATCGGCGCCGCCAAGGCCGGACATGGCGGCACTCTCGACCCGCTGGCAACCGGGGTGCTGCCGATCGCGCTCGGCGAGGCGACCAAGACCGTGGCCTGGGTCATGGCGGGGCGCAAGCGCTATCGCTTCACGCTGTGCTGGGGCGAGGCCAGGGATACCGACGATGCCGCCGGCAAGCCTACCGGCCTCAGCCCTGAGCGGCCGGCGATGGCGGCGATCGCCGCGGCGCTGCCGAGCTTCATCGGCACCGTCCACCAGCGCCCTCCGGACTTTTCGGCCCTCAAGCTGGACGGCCGGCGGGCCTATGACCTCGCCCGCGATGGCCAGCCTGTCGCGCTGGCGTTACGCCCTGTAGAAATCCTGGAGCTG
>JASHRZ010000266.1 GCA_030037055.1 Alphaproteobacteria bacterium | reverse complement strand
CCCTCAGGGCGGATATGGAGGCCGCCGCCGCGCGCACGCTCGGCCATTACCGCGCGATCGTCGAGAGAGAGGCAAATCCCGAGGAGCACCCGCCATGAGCATCGAGACCGGCGACAAGGCGCCGGATTTCACCTTGCCGACCGATGGCGGCGGCAAGGTCAGCCTGTCCAAGCTGCGCGGCCGCAAGGTCGTGCTGTATTTCTATCCCAAGGACGACACCTCGGGTTGCACGGCCGAGGCCTGCAGCTTCCGCGACAATCTGCCGAAATTCGGTAGGCTCGATGCGACGGTGATCGGCGTCTCGCGCGATTCGGTCGCGTCCCATGACAAGTTCAAAAAGAAATACGAGCTGCCCTTCACGCTCGCCGCCGACGAGACGGGCGAGGTCTGCGAGCGCTACGGCGTCTGGGTCGAGAAGAGCATGTACGGCCGCAAATACATGGGCATCGAGCGCGCGACCTTCCTCCTCGACGAGAAGGGGGTCGTGCGCGGCCTCTGGCGCAAGGTGAAGGTGCCAGGCCATGTCGAGGCGGTGCTCGCCGCCGCGAAGGCGCTCTGAGCCTCGCCGCCGAGAGCCTCAGCGCCGCCGCCTGCGCCGTGCTCAGGACCGCGTCGCCGGCGGATAAGGTCGCGCTGTCCGCGGCGACCGCGAGTGCCTGGCGCGGCGGCGGGTTCGGCGAGATCGGACGAGCGCCGCCGCCCGACAGGCCGGCGCGCCCCAATCGCCCTGCACTGCTGCCGCCTGGCGCCATGCCCAAGCGGCGCGCGGGCGGCGCGACGGCTTCGCGCATCGCGCTGCTGCACGCGCTGGCGCATATCGAGCTCAACGCCATCGACCTTGCCTGGGACACTGTCGCCCGCTTTGCCGCTGCGGAACTGCCGCGCGATTTCTACGACGACTGGGTCGGCGTCGCCGCAGAGGAAGCCAAGCACCATGCGCTCATCGCCGAGCGTCTCGCCGCGCTCGGCGCCGCCTATGGCGACCTGCCGGCCCATGACGGGTTGTGGCAGGTGGCGGCGGCGACGGCGCAGGATTTGCTGGCGCGGCTGGCGGTGGTGCCGCTGGTGCTCGAGGCGCGCGGGCTCGACGTGACGCCGACGATGATCGACCGGCTCGAGCGCGCCGACGACGCTGCAAGCGCCGCCGTGCTGCGCATCGTTTATGCCGACGAGATCGGCCATGTCGCGGTCGGAAGGCGCTGGTTCGAGTGGCTGTGCGCCATTCGCGCGCTGCCGCCGGCGGCGACTTACCAGCGCCTCGTGCGCCAGCATTTCAAGGGCGCGCTGAAGCCGCCTTTCAACCGTGCCGGACGCGAGGCGGCGGGGTTCGGCGCGATGTTCTACGAGCCTCTGGCGGCGGATTGAGCCCGCCTCGGCCCTCCCCTCGCCCCGCGCCCGCCTTATGAGCGACATGGCGCATGCCGCCGGCATCGCGCTTGGGCTTATCTTCGGCCTCGACGCCGATCTCCTGCGCATCGTGCGCCTGTCGCTGAGCGTCAGCCTGTCGGCCGTCTTCCTGGCGAGCGCGCTGGGCATGCCACTGGGCGCGGCGCTCGCTGTCTACTCTTTCCGCTGCCGCGGAACGCTGATTATCGTCTTCAACGCGCTGATGGGCCTGCCGCCGGTGGTGGTGGGCCTGGCGGTCTATCTCCTGCTGTCGCACTCGGGGCCGCTGGGCGCTCTCGGCCTGCTGTTCACGCCGGGAGCAATGGTGACCGCGCAGGCGATCCTTGTGGCGCCGATCGTCATCGCGCTGACGCAGCGCGCCGTGAGCGACCCCTGGAACGCCTATGGCGACGCGTTGCTGGTCGACGGCGCATCGCGCCTGCGCGCCATCCCGGTGCTGCTCGCGATGAGCGGCGCCGGGCTGCTTACCGCCTTCCTCGCCGGCTTCGGACGCGCCATCGCCGAGGTCGGCGCGATCATCATCGTCGGCGGCAACATCGCCGGAGTGACGCGGACCATGACCACCGCCATCGTGCTCGAGACCAGCAAGGGCGACTTGCCTCTCGCGCTTGGGCTCGGCATGATCCTGATCGCGCTGTCCATCGCCGTCAGCGCCTGCGCCTTTTACCTCGCCCGACGCGGAGCCCACCCATGACACGCCGGATCCTCTGCCTGCTGGCGCTGGCGCTGCTGGCGACGGCGGGCCCGGCGCGCGCCGATTCTCCCTTCATCACCGTCGCCTCAACGACGTCCACCGAGCAGTCGGGCCTCTTCGCCCATCTGCTTCCGGCCTTCACGGCCAAGACCGGGATCGCGGTGCGCGTCGTCGCCGTCGGCACCGGCCAGGCGCTCAGGATCGGCGAGCGCGGCGATTGCGATGTGGTCTTCGTCCATGACAAGGCCGCGGAGCTGAAATTCGTCGCCGACGGCTTCGGCATCGGCCGGCGCGAGGTGATGTACAACGACTTCGTGCTCGTCGGCCCCAAAATCGATTCCGCCAAGCTCGCCGGCGGCCGCGACATTGCCGCCGCCTTCAGCGCGATCGCTGCCGCCAAGGCGCCCTTCGTTTCGCGCGGCGACGACAGCGGCACCGACAGGGCGGAGAAGCGGCTGTGGCAGGCGGCGGGAATCGACATCAAGGCAGTCGGCGGCGGCTGGTACCGCGACGCCGGCTCTGGCATGGGGCCGACGCTCAACATGGCGGCGGCGATGGACGCCTATACGCTGTCGGACCGCGGCACCTGGCTCAGCTTCCGCAACCGCCGCGACCTCGAGATCCTCGTCGAGGGCGACAAGCGCCTCTTCAACCAATACGGCGTCATCCTGGTCAACCCGCAAAAGCATCCCAACGTGAAGGCGGCGCTCGGCCGCGCCTTCATCGACTGGCTGGTCTCGCCCGAAGGGCAACAGAGGATTGCCGCCTACACGATCGACGGCGAGCAGCTGTTCTTTCCGAACGCCTCGCCCGGAGGCTAGGATCGCTCGGATGCACAAGCCTCGCGGGCTCATCGCCGGTCTGGCGCTGGCGCTTGCCCCCTTCTCCACCGGCATGGCGCGCCGAGACCTCCCATCCGGAGGCCGCCGCGCTTTCCTCGGCGGCGGAGCGGCTTTTCGCCGTGGCGCGGCCGAAACTGCTGCTGGCCGCGACCGGCCGCCGGTCCTCGCTCGGCTCGGGCTTCCTCGTCGGCGACGGGCTCGCCATCACCAACTACCGCGTCGTCTCCCAATCCACGCTGGAGCCGGGCGCCTACCGGCTCGAATACGTCGCCGTCGACGGCAGAAGCGGCGAAGCGAAGCTGTTGGCCATCGACCTGCCGAGCGGCGCTGGTGCGGCTCGACAAAGGCGGCGGGCCCTTTTTCACTTTCGATGACGCGGCGGGCGTGCTGGCGAAGGGCGAACGGCTCTATTCCATGGGCAATCCGCTCGATCTCGGCTTCACCATCGTCGAAGGCGCCTATGACGGCTTGGTGGAGCGCAGCTACAACGAGCGCATCCATTTCACCGGCGCGATCAACCCCGGCATGAGCGGCGGCCCCGCGGTGAAACCGGCGGCCGCGTCGCCGGCGTCAACGTCGCCAAGCAGCTCGGCGGCAAGCTCGTCAGCTGTCTGGTGCCGGCACGCTTCGCGCAGGCGCTGCCCGAGCGCGCCGCGGCGCCGAGCCGCTGCAGCCCAAGGCCTTCCGCACCGAGATCGGCCGCCAGCTCGTGCAATGGCAGGCGCACCTCTATGAGAGCTTCGCCGAGCGCGGCTTCCG
>JASHRZ010000265.1 GCA_030037055.1 Alphaproteobacteria bacterium | reverse complement strand
ATCGCGCCAGCGCGCGCCAAATTGGAGCATATGGACAATGCCACTGATTACCCGCTTGCGCTCAGGCCCGGTCAGAGCGCTCGGCAAATGCGCCTCGATCAGTGACCACCGCTCGTCACTCAGCCAAAACAAGCCAGGCCGCGTAGTCCCCTCCGCGTCCAAATCGCACGGAGAGAATCACATTTCGCCAATTAGGTCCGGTCCCTAGTTCATGAACCCACGCGCTCAGATGGCGGCAATGACCTTCTTCAACCGTGCCGGATTGCCACTGAGGCCCATGTTTTCGGTTTCCGGCCAGTTGAGATACGCGAATAGAGCATCGTCCGACACGCCCTCTCGCAGTAATGCCGCTACTTTCCCGACATGGTGTTCGTATTCGTCGTCATCCGGACCGGCACGTAATCCGACTGGATCCCAATCCATATTCAGCCCATGCGGTAACCGGCTCCGCCAACACCGCGATGCCTCTTGGTCAATCGCCATCGCGCTTCTTCTTCGGTCTCGTCTTCTCGGTCCGCTTTGGCTTCTCCTCAAAGGCCATCTCTTTCCGTTCCGCGCTGATCTGGCGGGCACCTTCCTTGAAGTAATCGGCTCGCACTTTCGCTGTCATAGAAGTTTCGTTTGCCCCGGCGGTATCGGCTATCTGGTCACAAGGAGAGGATCGCCGACCGCCTCGCCAAAGAAAAGGGGGCCGGCAAATCCGGCCCCCTTCCTTGAACGAACCCCGCCGCTCAGGCGATCTTCTGATCGGCCTCGATCGCCGGCACCTCGCCGGCGGCCTGCCGGGCGGCAAGCTCCTTGTCGCGCTCGGCGGCGAGCTGGCGCCAGCGCGCCATGACGCTGCCGGTGCCGGCCGGGATGAGGCGGCCGACGATGACGTTCTCCTTGAGCCCGGAGAGCACGTCGATCCGGCCCGAGACTGCCGCCTCGGTGAGGACGCGGGTGGTCTCCTGGAAGGACGCCGCCGAGATGAAGGAGTTGGTCTGCAGGCTCGCCTTGGTGATGCCTTGCAGCACCGGATGCGCCTTGGCGGGCTTCAGGCCCTCCGCCTCCACCTTGGCGTTCTCCGCCTCGAATTCGGCGCGGTCGACCTGCTCGTCGGCGAGGAAGGTGGTCTCGCCGGGATCCTCGACCTCCACCTTCTGCAGCATCTGGCGGACGATCACCTCGATGTGCTTGTCGTTGATGCGCACGCCCTGGAGGCGATAGACCTCTTGGATCTCGTTGATGAGATAGCTGGCCAGCGCCTCGACCCCGAGGATGCGCAGGATGTCGTGCGGCACCGGGTTGCCGTCCATCAGGAGATCGCCCCGCTGCACGAAATCCCCTTCCTGCACGCTGATGTGCTTGCCCTTGGGGATGAGGTACTCGACCGGCTCGCGGCCCTCCTCGGACGGATTGACCAGGATGCGGCGCTTGGTCTTGTAGTCCTTGCCGAACTCGACGCGGCCGTCGACCTCGCTGATGATGGCGAAGTCCTTGGGCCGGCGCGCCTCGAACAGCTCGGCGACCCGCGGCAGACCGCCGGTGATGTCGCGGGTCTTCGACGACTCGCGCGGGATGCGGGCGAGCACGTCGCCCGCCTTGACCTCGGCGCCGTTGTCCACCGAGAGGATGGCGTCGACCGACATGAAGTAGCGCGCCTCGAGCCCGTTGGCCAAGGTGAGCACCTCGCCCTTGGCGTTGCGCAGCGTGATGCGCGGCTTCAGATCGCTGCCGCGCGGCTGCTGCTTCCAGTCGATGACCACCTTGGAGGAGATGCCGGTCGCCTCGTCCACCACCTCGCGCATCGAGGTGCCCTCGATGAGGTCGACGTAGTGGGCGATGCCGTCCTTCTCGGTGATGATCGGGATGGTGTAGGGATCCCATTCCGCGAGCTTCTGCCCCTTCATCACCGTCGTGCCCTCGTCGGCGAGTAGCTTGGCGCCGTAGGGCACGCGGTGGCGCGCCTTCTCGCGGCCCGCCTCGTCGAGCAGCGCGACCTCGGTGTTGCGGCCCATCACCACCGGCACGCCGGCGGAGTTCATGACGACGTTACGGTTCTTGATCCGAACCTTGCTGTCGAAGGCCGCCTCGATCGACGACTGCTCGGCGCCGCGCTGCACCGCGCCCCCGATATGGAAGGTGCGCATGGTGAGCTGCGTGCCGGGCTCGCCGATCGACTGCGCGGCGATGACGCCGACCGCCTCGCCGATGTTGACGACGGTGCCGCGCGCGAGGTCGCGGCCGTAGCATTTGCCGCAGAGCCCGACGCGGGTCTCGCAGGTCAGCACCGAGCGGATGATGACGCCGTCGATGCCGGAGCGGTCGATGCGCTCGACCACTTCCTCGTCGATCAGCCCGCCCGCCGGCACGATGTGCTCGCCGTTGAGCGGATCGACCACGTCAACCGCCGCGGTGCGGCCGAGGATGCGGTCGCCGAGCGGCGCGATCACCTCGCCGCCGTCGACGACAGCGCGCATGGTGAGGCCCTTGGTGGTGCCGCAGTCCTCCTCGGTGATGATGGCGTCCTGCGCCACGTCGACGAGCCGGCGGGTGAGATAGCCGGAGTTCGCCGTCTTGAGCGCGGTGTCCGCCAGGCCCTTGCGCGCGCCGTGGGTCGAGTTGAAGTACTCGAGCACGGTCAGGCCCTCCTTGAAGTTTGAGATGATCGGCGTCTCGATGATCTCGCCCGAGGGCTTGGCCATCAGGCCGCGCATGCCCGCGAGCTGCTTGATCTGCGCCGCCGAGCCGCGCGCCCCGCTGTCGGCCATCATCCACACGGAGTTGATGGCCTCGCCGGGCTTGGCCGAGCGGATGACCTTCATCATCTCCTCAGCCACCTTCTCGGTGCAGCTCGACCAGACGTCGACCACCTTGTTGTACTTCTCGCCCTGGGTGATGAGGCCGTCGAGATACTGCTGCTCGTACTCCTTCACCTTCTCCTGGGCGGTCGAGACCAGCTTCTCCTTGGCGTGCGGCACGATCAGATCGTCCTTGCCGAAGGAGATGCCGGCCTTGCAGGCCTGCTGGAAGCCGATCGCCATCAGCCGGTCGCAGAAGATCACCGTCTCCTTCTGGCCGCAATGGCGGTAGACCTGGTCGATGACGTTGCTGATCTCCTTCTTGGTCAGGAGCCGGTTGACGAGGTCGAAGCCGATGTTCGGGTTGTCGGGAAGGATCTCGGCCAGCATCATGCGGCCGGGCGTGGTGACGACGGTGCGCACCGCCGCCTTGCCGTCGCCCTCGCGGCCGCGCAGGCGCGCGCGGATGCGCGCATGGAGCCCCACCGCCTTGGCGTCGAGCGCGCGCTCGATCTCGCCGACATTGTCGAAATAGGGGATGCGGTGGAAGCTCACGCCGGTCTTCTTGACCAGCTGGTCGAGCGTCGAGATGCGGCCCGACTTGACCGGCTCGGCCGAATCCGCGGGATCGAAGACCAGGACCTGATGCGCCTCGATCGCAGCCTTCAGCTCCTTCAAGTCCTTGATCTGCACCGGCGGCCCAAGCCAGTCGGGGCGCTCGATGGTGATGTAGTAGAGGCCGAGGATGATGTCCTGCGAGGGCACGATGATCGGCTTGCCGTTGGCGGGCGAGAGGATGTTGTTGGTCGACATCATCAGCACGCGCGCCTCGAGCTGCGCCTCCAGCGACAGCGGCACGTGCACCGCCATCTGGTCGCCGTCGAAATCGG
>JASHRZ010000264.1 GCA_030037055.1 Alphaproteobacteria bacterium | reverse complement strand
AGCAGCGAGTTCGACGGCCTCGTCATCGCCGACACGGTTCCGCTTGTCGAGACCATCCCCGGGGCGGCTCGGGAGCGGCTGACCATACTGGATTCGACCAAGCTGCTGGCAAGCGCCATCGCCCTGGCGCATGGGGAGGGTTGATCCGTCTCGATTTCGACCATCTCGAGATGACGGGGGACCGCCGGACTTGGCTTGGCGTGCCGTGCAAAGGCAAGGCGCTGCGCCGCCTTGCGGCGGATGCCGCCTCCGGACACGGGGGCGAGGGGCACGCTTTCCGTCTTCGCCGTCTGCTCAGCCACCCAGCGACCGCTGGCCGATCCAGATCCGGTTGAGCAGCGCGGTTGCCCGCTTCGGCCGCCGACCGGAAAGCCGGTCCTGCGCCTCGTGATAGGGCCCGACATAGCGCAACGGCGAGGGCAGCAAGCGATAGAGATTTCGCAGCACAGCGAGCGCGCGCTCGGCGGCGCGCTGCTCCTCCCGACCATAGGCAAGACCAAAGGCATCGCGCATATCGGGAGGCAGCATCCCTGCGGTGAGCGCGCGATACCATGACGGGATCCCGAGCCCAGCGCCGCGAAAAATCTCTCCGGCAATGCCGCGCGCGCTCGCGCTTACCGTCAGGACATCGGACTGGCACATGGCCCGGATATAGTCGAGGAAGCCGGCCCAGTCCCGCGGCAGGGACGACGCTGGAATGCCGAACAGACCGGCGAAGCGCAGGCTT
Source organism: Alphaproteobacteria bacterium (assembly GCA_030037055.1). GTDB lineage: Bacteria > Pseudomonadota > Alphaproteobacteria > ATCC43930 > CGMCC-115725 > DAHUYF01. The sequence continues at coordinate 2,504 of JASHRZ010000264.1, read as the reverse complement.
TCCTCGTAATACCGTTCGCGATCCTCAGCCGTAAGCGGCGGAAGCACAAGCTCATAGGCGAGCACCGCCGTTTCGATCAGCGTCGCATGCACCCAGGAGAGCGCGCGAACGTCATTGGCCCGATATGCCGAGCCGGCCGGAAAGTGGCCTGCCGCCTCTCCCAACCTCCCTTCGATGCCAAGGTGCCGGCGATACAGGCGGCGCGCCGCCGCGATGGCCTGGTCCGCCGTGCCGAACACCATGGTGAAGACGATGCCGAAGGTGCGGTGGAAGCGCCCGATGGGATCGGCCAGCGTCCTGGAATGCTCGGCGATGGCCGCCGCGACCCAGGGATGAGCGAGCTGCAGCAGAATCGCGCGCCCCGCCCCGAGAAAGACCGCCGCCTCGCGGTCGACACGCCACATCATCGAGGCGGGACCAAAGAGCCCTTCCGAAGGGCCGGCAGCGCTCGCGCGGAGGGCCGCGAGCTCGCGCTCGAGCCGCGCTTCGTCGACGAGCGTGCCGCCTTCATCGGCCGTCGGTGCCACCTGGAGCATCGCCTATATCCGTCGCTTCAGGGTCTTGCCCGCTGCCGATTCCGGCAGGCTGTCCCGGAACTCGATCGAGCGTGGGATCTCCACCGGCGACAGCTTGTCGGCAAGGAAGGCCCGCAGCCCCTCCTCGGTCAGCGCCGTGCCCGGCGCGCGCACGACGAAGGCTTTGGGCGCGTGACCGCGCACCGGATCAGGAATGCCGATCACGGCCACGTCGGCCACCGCCGGATGCAGCCGGATCGCTTCCTCCACGATCCGCGGATAAACCTTGTATCCGTGCACGGCGATCACTTCCTTGCGACGCTCGACGAAATAGACAAAGCCGTCCCTGTCCATCCGTCCGATGTCGCCGGTATGGAGACGACCCGAACGAAGCGCGTCGGCCGTCGCCGCCGGCTGTTTCCAATAGCCCAGCATCACCTGCGGGCCGCGCACGCATATCTCGCCGATCTCTCCGGCGGGCAGAACGCGCTCCCCGTCCTCCGTCGAGACGATCTCGATCGTTGTCGCCGGCAGTGGAAGGCCGCAGGATCCGGCCCGGTCGATGCCTTCCAGCGGATTGCTGCAGCTCGCCACCGGCGCGCTTTCGGTGAGACCGTACCCTTCGGCGAGCAGGCAGCCGGTGAGCGCGACGAACTTCTCCTGCACGGCGCGCGGCAGCGTATCGCCGCCCGAAATGCTGATCTTCAGCGAGGAAAAATCATAGCGCGCCCGATTGGGATATTGATTGATGGCGTTGAAGAGCGTCGGGACACCGACGAGAAGGGTCACGCGCTTTCGCGCGATGGCCTGCAACGCCTCTTTCAGGTTGAAGCGCGGCAGGACGATCAGCTCCGCGCGCAAAGACACGGCGAAGACCATGACGGCGGTCATGCCGAAGCAGTGGAAGAACGGCAAGACAGCCAGCAGCCGTTCGTGCCCTGGCTCGGCCGTGGTGAACCATGCCCTGAGCTGGCAGGCGTTCGCGTAGACGTTCCGATGCGACAGCATCACGCCTTTCGGATCGCCGGTCGTGCCGCCGGTGTACTGGATCACCGCAATGTCGGCGAGCGGCGCGATCTCGACGGGTTCGTATGCGCCGTCGTTGCGGATCAGGGCGTCGAACGACAGGTAGCGCGGGTCTGCCGGCAGTCTTGCCTGTTCTTGGCGATGCATGAGACGGAACCACATGCTCTTCAGCAAGGGCAAGGCTCGGCCGAAAGAGCAGATGACGACGCGCCGCAGGCGGGTCGATTCCAGGGCCACCGCAAGTTTCCGGCAAAGCGGCGCCAGATCGAGGGTCATCATGATATCGGTCTCGGAATCCTCGATCTCGCGAACGAGCTCGCGCTCGGCATCGAGCGGATTGTAGTTCACCACCGTGCCGCCGGCCTTGAGGATGGCGAAGAAGCAGACCACGCCGTAAGCGCAATTCGGCATGAACAGCCCGACCTTGACGCCCTTGCCTACGCCCAGGCGCTGCAGGCCGCACGCGACCTTGGCGACCAGACCGGCAGCCTCGCCATAGGTGAAGCGCCGATCGAGAAAATCGATGAAGGGTGCGGAAGGATCGGTCGCCGCGGCGTCGTCGAGCAGCGCATCAATCGGCCGCGACGGCAGCTCAAGCGCCCAATCGAGGCCTCGGGGATATCGATCCTGCCAAGGCGGCCGCGCGGCCGATTCCGTGTCGTCCATCATCGCTCATGACCCGGCGACGTCGGGTTCGCCGCACTGCGCGAGAATAGCCGCGCGCGACCTGTCGCGCAGGCGCAGAGCCGCCGCGAAATCGGCGCCCTCGGGCGCGATCGGCTCGCCGATCCGCACCGAAACCGCGCCATGGCGCGGAAACCACTGGTCGCCCCGCAGGATCGACCGCGTTCCGCGCAAGGCGACCGGCAGGATCGGGAGGTTCTGTTGCGCTGCGGTCACGAAAGCTCCCAGCCGGAAGGCCAGCAGCCCGGGGGCGCGGGTGAAGGTGCCCTCGGGAAAGAA
>JASHRZ010000263.1 GCA_030037055.1 Alphaproteobacteria bacterium | reverse complement strand
TGTCGATTGCAATCACATCCCATCCGACCGCCGAATGGATTGCCCGGCAGATCACCGACGCCTTTCCCTGGCAGGAGGCGCCACACTACCTGCTCCGCGACCGTGACGGCGTCTATGGCGACGTCGTTTGCCAGCGGCTCGCCGCCATGGGTATCCGCGACTGACCCATCGCGGCCCGCTCGCCCTGGCAGAACGGTTACGTTGAACGGCTCATCGGCTCGATCCGGCGTGAATGCCTCGATCACATCGTGATTCTTGGCGAGCGTCATCTCCGGAAGATTCTTCGTCTCTATGTCGATTACTACAATAGCGTGCGCACGCACCTGTTCTTGGACAAGGATGCGCCGATCCACGCTTGCGGATTGAACTGGCCTGCACCGTTTCATTAAGCGGGAGCGAACTACGTTAAAACTTTTTTATTCAAACTCTGATTTAGTGACAACGGTAAAGTCGCGAATTGACGCAGGCCGCGACCAAGGAATATCGGATTATGAGAGTTCTCATCTCCGAGAAGCATTGGTCAGGATACCTTCACGCAAAAATCTTCATACCACTGATGCTGGAATCCGAGCGCCCTCATGGAGATATTGCGATTGTCCGATCCGCCACCGGTAAGGAAATGGCATGCGAAGCTGCGAAATCTATTTGACTACTGGTGCTCGATTCAACCGGCCAAAGGCGTATTGCCGGGGCGCCATCATTTTGATCCGCTCTACGTCGCCGATGTGCTACCTTTTGTCTTCATGATCGATCTGGTCGGCGATCCCGTTCGCCTACGGTATCGCTTGCTTGGAACACGAATGGTCGACGCGATCGGTCGCGACCTTACCGGACAATGGTTGGACGAGGCGCATCCGGGCATTGCTGCTCATCCTACGTATCAGATGTTACTGCATAGGTCGCTTCAGAAGCAGTTCACTTGGCGGCGTGGGCACCCGTTCGTACACGTAGATCCAGACATTTATGAAATTGAACAGGTTATGCTACCTATGGCGAGGAACGGTAGCGACGTGGACCTTATCTTGGCAGCGACCATCTTCTTCTCCGGTAAAGGCGAGGAAGTATATCGATAACCGAGCCGATGATCGGCTTGCGCAGCTCGCGAGACCCTAGCGCGTACTCGACCACGGCTCATCCCTCGGCACGAAGTGAGCGCGGGCCGTGCCGCATCTCGCGCAGCGCAATTTGCGGCGGGCCGCGAGCCGAAGCTTCTCCCGGTTGCCCGCCGGCAACATCCCGGCTTAATTGCCGTTCGCGGTGCTGAGATCGGTCGAGATGGTGTTGAACGTCGTCGACAACTGCGTCCCGACCGCGGTGATGGCGGCGATGGTCACCACCGAGATCAGCGCGGCGATCAGGCCATACTCAATGGCCGTGGCGCCGCTCTCGTCGCGATGAGCTTGGAGAGTATTGTGAGCATCGGTTTCAACTCCTATGCCAGGGACCGGAATTTGCGATCGACGGCCGTGGCTAACCAATAGCATCGCCACGCGCGCTCACGGAGCAGGATCGTTTACAGTTTTGCTGTCGGGCACGCATTTCCAGCGCGCCCGGCTCACCGCCACCCGCCTCATGGGCGCCAATCTCTTCGGCGCGGATCTGCGCATGGCCAATCTCGACCAGGCCGATCTGTCCAGCGCCGACCTGCGCGGCGCCAGCTTCCGCGCCGCCTCGATGATCCGCAGCATCCTCGTCGGCGCCGATCTGCGCGAGGCGTGCTCGCGCGCTTCGATCCCACCTCCCACGCGATCGACCTCGACGGCAATGGCGCGGGCGCCGACTTCACCTTGATCCAGGCCCAAGCCGCCGACCTCACCGGGGTGAAGGCCACCGGCATCTCCATCCTGCGCGCCAATTTCACCGACAGCGTGCTGCGCGCCGCCGATTTCAGCGGCGCCGACCTGCGCAGCGTTGATCTCACCGGCGCCGTGCTCGAAGAGGCCGATCTGCGCAACGCCAAGCTCTCGGGCGCGAACCTCGAGGGCGCGGTGCTCACCGGCGCCCGGCTCGAAGGCGCCGATCTCCGCGGCGCCAACCTCGCCGGCGCCATCCTCGATTCCCGCCAGAAAGCGCTGCCGGACGTGCGCGAGGCGTTGATCGGCCTGGGCAAGCCGCACTCGGCGGCGGCGATGGGCGAGATGCTGGCGCAACACCAGGCCTGGCTCGCGAGCCTCGGCCGCCGGGGACGGCGCGCGGTGCTGAGCGGCTCCGATCTCTCCGCCTTCGATCTCAAGGGCGTGAAGCTGATCATGGCGGTGCTCGACCGGGCGATCCTCAGCCTCGCCGATCTCTCGGGCGCGGTCCTCGCGCGCGCCGAGATGGAGGCCGCGGACCTGCGCCAGGCGCGGCTGCGGCAGGCGGACCTGCGCGGTGCGCGGCTCTGCCGCTCACATTTCGGCGGCGCCGATCTCAGCGGCGCCAAGCTCGACGGCGCCAAGCTCCGGCGGACGCGCCTCGCTGGCGCCGATCTCCGCCGCGCCAGCCTGGTGAATTGCGATCTCCGCGGCGCCGAGCTCGCCGGCGCCGACCTGACGAGCGCCAGTCTCGACGGGGCCAAGCGCGGCTGACCGCGATCGCGGCGCATGCCTGTGGATACCAATACAACCGCAAGACGAGCATGCCCGATGTCTCTCATCGCGCTCATCGCCCAGCGCGGGTCCTTCAGATACGCGACGATCTCCTCGCCTGCTTCGCCTCGCCGGTGTCGGCGACGCCGTCGAAGGTGATCCGTGATCACCGTCGGCGCTTCACCTGCTGCAATCTTGGCGACGCGATTGACGTAGAACTCGCGGATTCGCTCAGCGCCGGACCGTAAAAGGGACGTAACCCGTCGTCACTTCTCCACCGGAGAGCGATATCACCTCCCAGTGAAGCTCGTATTCCCCGGAAGGCAACGGCACTGCTGTTCCGTACAAGACTTCCGGCGCCGCTTCAAGGCGGGGGCGCATCTCCCGAATTAGCCGGCCGGCTTCGGTAATGAAGAGACGGGACTTCTCATGATCGACCGGCCTGTCGAAACGAACAGAATATCCCGTGTCGCGGCCATGTACGACCGCGTTAGCCGGTGGATATGATTGTAGCATCCGCGGAGGCTGAGCCGAGGCGGCGTACATCCCCAGCAACAGAAATAGGACCCCGACGCCGACTACTCCGAGGCACCGCGACTGAGTCGACGTGCTGACGATACGCGCGCCGAATTGGACCGTGCCGAGCCGACCCGCGAAACTGCGTTTGAAGCCCATTGCTTTTCCTCGTTTGGATCGCCACCCCGCGAATGACCTGGCGCTGATGGGGAATGACTTGCTCCCCGATTTTCATCCAGGCGAGGCCAGAGTCCTTGGCTCAGTGAAACCGCTTTCGGCGGTAGACGCAACGGGACAGGACGCAGAGCCCGTAAAGAGCGGGAGCGTCCTCTCCCTTGCGAACTCGATGACTGCAGGCAAGCCGCGTGAGCCCGTGGCGTAAGCCAGCCCAGGCTCAAATGCGGCCGCTCCACGTTGCAATCCTGGCGCCAGGCTTCGGGCATCACACGGTCATGCGGCAGCGAGCGAAACAGCGTCTCGTTCAGCAGCTCGTCCCTGAGCCGTCCGTTGAAGCTCTCGATGAAGGCGTTCTGGCTCGGCTTACCGGGAGCGATGTAGGGCCAAGCCACGCGGCGTTCGTCGGCCCAGCTCAGCATGGCATTGGAGGTCATCTCGGTGCCGTTGTCCGAGACGATCGCCGCCGGCTCAGTGCCGCGCGTCGGTGGGCGCCGTCCTCAGCGTGCCGATCGCCACGATGATGCGGAGCCACGTATCTGCTCCCTCCGCATCGCGCTTGCGCCGCATCTGCTCGACCATCTCGCGGGCCTTTGCGATGCCCTGGTCATTGTGTTGCTGAATCCAGAGGTGAGCCGCGCGGTGGATGTCGAGGTCGGAGACGGACATGCGGCGAAGATAGCGCCTTCAGAAAGCTGGCCCTAGGATTGTTCGTCTCGAGCCGGGAGATGAATCGAGTTCGCGCCTTCGGCGGATGGTGCGGGCTTCAGCGCCGCGGGGCGCTCTTCAGTCAGCCGCTCCAGTTGCATCGGATCTTCTGTTAGCATCTGCGATCGGATTCCGCCGAGCCATGCCAGAGCTAGCGTGCGTCAAAGTGATCACAGAGCAATCTCCTTGTCGAAGTGTCTGAGATTGTGGGTAGCCTGCCGATCCATGACCGCGCGATGACGCGCCCATGAATAGCGAGCCCGACAGGCCAAAGGCGCGGGTAATTGGACTTGTTGACCATGAAGCCGCGGGCAACGGGACTCGCCGGGCACGAGGGCGGCGAAAAGGGATTCAGTGAAGGCATACCAATCAAGACTCGTGCCGTAGTGGGGAAGCGACTCGGTGTTCTAACGGGGCGTCGGCGCCACGAGCTCTCACATTCGCAGCGGAACCAGAAGAGGGCGTTGCAGGGCAGCAACATCGCCGAGGAAAATGGATGGTGCGCGCTTTGAGCCTATGGCCTTTTCTTTCGTAAGCGCGCCTCTCTGTGCTGGGGCCGGGGCAAGTACCGGCTCAATTCATCAAGACGCCGTTTCGCCGAGCGGTGGGCTGCGATCGAGCGGTGGACGGCGGTTCGCCCGCGTAATCGCGCCGCAATGATCGCAGCGTAGAGTCCGCAGGAACAAGGGGCCAGACAAGGCACATGTCAGACCATCATATAATGCGCGGAATGGCCTTGGATTTTCGCCATCAGGCAGAGCGGGTGGCGGATCCAGAACGCCGCGCTCTCCTGCTTGGGCTGTCAGACTATTGCCAGCGCATGGCGCTCGCGATGCAGCGGCGCTTGACGCAACGGTCATCCGCCCATCCCTTGCACAGCGCCGAATCGAGCGCCTGAGGCCGGCGCACGACCGACACTCGCGTCGTTCGCGGGTGATGTCGATTCAGGTATCGCTCACGCGGATTCCTCGTCATATGGGGAATGTCGGATAAAATAATTGGGATGCTCCGTAGGGAAAGATCGAGCTATGACAACCTCCAAATCAATCGCAGGCCTGATCGGGCCAACTCTCGTGGCGGGGGCCGTCGCTGTTTTACTGAACCTCGGCACCTGGCCCGCCCTGGTCGAGCAGGGCTTCCGCGATCCGGCAGTTGTCTTTGTGTCGGGCTTTCCCTTGTTCGTCGCCGGACTCGCCATCGTGCGCGCGCACAATCGCTGGGAGGCCAAGTGGCCGGTGCTCGTGACCGTTATCGGCTGGCTCGCCCTTCTTGGCGGTC
>JASHRZ010000262.1 GCA_030037055.1 Alphaproteobacteria bacterium | reverse complement strand
AGGCGCTTCAGCTCGACGTTGAGGATGACGTATGAGCGGTTGGCGAAGATCACCGTGGTGACATCGAGCCGCTCGCGCGCCTGGGTCCAAAGCGCCTGCAGCGTGTACATGGCGCTGCCGTCGCCTTCGAGACAAACCACCTTGCGGTCGGGGCAGGCCACCGCCGCGCCGGTCGCCACCGGCAGCCCCTGCCCGATCGCGCCGCCCGTCAGCGAGAGATAATCGTGCGGCGAGGATGTCGCCGTGAACGGGGCGATGCCGACAATCGAGGTGCCGGCCTCCTCCGAGACGATCGCATTCTCCGGCAGGCAATGCCCGATCACCTGGCCGGCGCTCGCCACGGTGAGCGCGCCCCGGGGCAGATCCGGCCTTTTGAGCGCGGCCCGGCGCGCCGGCTCGCGCGGCGCGCCCAACGCCTCGGCGACCGCCTCGAGCGCCGTCACGCCATCCTCATGCGCCTCGGCGAGCGTGAGGACGCGGCACCCCTCGGGCGTGCACCAGCTGGGTTTGCCGGGATAGGCGAAGAACGATACCGGCGGCTTGGTGGCGATAAGGACCAGCAGCTCTGTGCCCTTGAGGAACTCGACGATCTGCTCGGCAAAATAAGGGAGCTGCTCCGGCGCCACGCGGCCAGCGCCGCGCTCGAGCCGCGCGGTGAAGGTGTCGCAGGCAAGCCGCGCTCCGGTATTGGCGGCAATCCGCCCCGCCGCCTCGAGTCCGGGCTGGCGCAAAGCGGCACCGCCGAGCAGCAGCAGCGTCTTCTTGCCGGCCCGGAGCGCCTCGGCAACCTGATCGACCGCCAGGGTGCCGACCGGCGTCGGCGGCTCGACCGGCAGCGGCGGGGCCGGCCGGTCGGCCTCGAGCCAAGCGGTATCGGCGGGGACAATGAGGGTTGCGATCTGGCCCGGCGGGCGGCGTGCCGCCTGGACGGCGCGGGCGCCGTCACCCGCCAGGCTGCGCGCAGCGCCTGCGCTGTGCACCCAGCCGGAAACGGGCCGGGCGATGCCGACGATGTCGGAGGCCAGCGGCGCGTCGTATTGCGCGTGATAGGTGGCGTGCTCGCCGACGATGTTGACGACCGGCGTCATCGCGCGCCGCGCGTTGTGCAGATTGGCGAGGCCGTTGGCAAGCCCGGGACCAAGATGCAGGAGAGTCGCTGCGGGCTTCCCGGCCATGCGGCCATAGCCGTCGGCGGCGCCGGTCACCACCCCTTCGAAGAGGCCGAGGATGGGGCGCATGCCGTCGACCGCGTCGAGCGACGCGACAAAGCTCATCTCCGAGGTGCCGGGATTGGCGAAGCAGACTTCGACGCCGGACGCAACCAGGGTCCGCACCAGGCTTTCCGCACCGTTCATCTGCCCACCTCCGTTCCGGCGATGGCGCCGTCCTGCCATCCTACGCGCTTTTGGGACGCGATGGGCTCCCACCCGGCGTGTCGGAATGGCATTTCACAGCGCCTGGTGTCGTCGAGCGCCCATCGCCTTTTGCCTCGCCGGCGCGGCGGCGACCTCAGGGTGCCGCACGCCGCCGCGGCTTGCGCAGAACCCCCGCGTCGCCTATGGCGTCTCGCTCGGAACCGTCGTTTGTCGAGACAGAGGTGAGCCATGGCCGAAGCCGGAATTGATGCCGCTGCCGGCGAAGACTGCCTGAAGCCCAGTCGCTTCATTGACAGCGACCATCCCGCAATTGCCGCGTTCGCGGCGCGCGCGGCTGCGGACGCGTCCGATCCGGTGACCACCGCGGTCAGGCTCTATTACGCCGTGCGCGACGGGATCCTCTATGATCCCTACGTGCCCTCCGACGATTGCGACACCTATCGCGCCAGCGCCGTGCTAGCCAAGGGCCGGGGCTATTGCGTCGGCAAGGCCTCGCTCCTCGCCGCCGCCGCCCGCACGCGCGGCATCCCGGCGCGCATCGCCTTCGCCGATGTGCGCAATCATCTGGCGACGCCGCGCCTGCTCGAGCTCATCGGCACCGACGTGTTCATTTACCACGGCATCACCGAACTCTGGCTCAACGCGCGCTGGGTCAAGGCGACGCCGACCTTCAACCTGACGCTCTGCGAAAAATTCCGCATCCGACCGCTCGACTTCAACGGGCGCGAAGATGCGGTGTTCCATCCCTTCGATCGCGACGGCCGTCAGCACATGGAATATCTGCGCCAGCGCGGCAGCTATGCCGACGTGCCCGTCGACATCATCATGCGGGCCATGCTCGCGGCCTATCCGCGGCTTGCCGCGCTCGGCAGGGCGCCGCGCGGCGATTTCGCCGCAGAGGCGGAAGCGCAGGCTCAGGATTCAATGCCAAGGTGACGGCGGCGGAGGAAACAGGAGGGACCGCCGCGCCGATCCTCGCCGTGGTCGGACTGTCGAAGCGCTTTGACGGGCTCATCGCCGTCGACGCCGTCTCGCTCGCCGTGCGCCTGGGCGAGGTCCATGCGGTGATCGGCCCCAACGGCGCCGGCAAGACCACGCTCATCAACCTGCTTTCGGGCGACCTGCCGCCCAGCTCCGGCAGCGTCCTTCTCGAAGGCCGCGACATCGCCGGGCTGCCGGCGCACCGCATCGCGCAGCTGGGCGTGTCCCGCAGCTATCAGCGCACCAACATCTTCGGGGGCTTCACCGTCTTCGAGAACTGCCGGCTTGCCGCCCAATCGCGGCTCAAAAGCTCGATGCGCTTCTTCCGACCGGCCGGCGCCTATGGCGTGGTCAACAATGCCGCCCGGCACGCGCTGGAACTTGTCGGTCTTGCCCGGCAGGCCGACCGCCTCGCCGGCATGCTGTCCCATGGCGAGCAGCGCCAGCTCGAGATCGCCATGACGCTGGCGACGCGGCCCAAAGTGCTGCTGCTCGACGAGCCGCTGGCCGGCATGGGCGCCGAAGAGTCGGTCGCGGTGACGGCGCTCATCGCGCGCCTCGCCGCGACTCACGCCATTCTCCTGGTCGAGCACGACATGGACGCGGTCTTCAGCGTCGCCCACCGGCTCACTGTCATGGTCAATGGCCGCGTGCTCGAGAGCGGCGCGCCCCAGGCGATCCGGCAAAGCAAGGCGGTGCAGGAAGCCTATCTCGGCGCCGAGCATCTCGCCGCCGGCTGATCGCCGGTCGGTGACGGGCGCGGCGCCATCACCCGGCCCATCGAGAAGCTGCACGCCATCCTCCGTGGCGCGATAAGCCCACTTGTTAATCGACGGTACCTTTAATGCGAGCATTGACGGTGCGCGAGCGCCGTGGCTGCGTTTCAGCTTAATCACCGCGATGATCCGCTGCCGAAGCTCGGTTGCGTGCAACAACAGCCGTCGCCACGAAGGAAGGGCATGATGGTCCGTTGTTTCCACAATCTGCCGCTGTTGCTCAAGCGCCGTAGTACTGCTGGCGCTTGTCGTCGTCGTCGGTATTTTCGCCTGGCAGCAGCGCGCCGCCATGCTGGAGGACCGCATTACCGAAAATCCGCGTTCTTGCCGAGACCGGCCTTGGCCTTGGGCAAGCTCACCCATGAAGAGGCTTTGCAGCCTTCCACGACGCGATCAGCGCGTTGCGCTATGACGGAAGCAATTATCTCTTCGTCTAGGACATGGACGGCACGCTGCGCGTACTGCCGCCGCAACTCGAGGCCGAAGGCACGAACCGCATCGATCTCAGAGATCCGACCGGCAATTATTTCGTGCGCAGCATGATCGCAGTCGCGCAGAAAGGCGGCGGCGTCGATCGGCTGATGTATCCGCGCCCGAGGACGGCCGTGCCGGTACCGAAGCTCAATTACCTCCTGCCCTTCGCGCCCTGGCACATCTTCGTCGCAACCGGGTTTTTCCTCGACGACATCGACGCTGCGTTCCACGCCGCGCTGTGGCGGCTGGGCCTGGTTGCCGGCGCCATCGCAGTGGTGACGGCGCTGATCGCCTGGGCCCTGAGCCGGAGCATCGCCAGACCGCTCGGCGGCATCGAGCGGACCATGACCGCGCTTGCCGCCGGCGATCTCGGCGTCGCGCCGGAGGCGGGCGTACGGGCGGACGAGATCGGCCGCATGGCCCACTCGCTCGCAGTCTTCCGGCAGAACGCCGTGGAGAAGCAGCGCCTAGTGGAGCAGCAGCGGCTCAAGGCCGAGACCGCCGGCCGCGAAGAGCGGCAGCGCCTCATGCTCGACCTTGCCGACCGGCTCCAGCAAAAGATCGGCGGACTGGCGGAGGCCCTGTCGGCAGCCTCGACCGGTCTCAGAACCACGGCGGAGATGGTGAATGCCGCCACCAGGCAAAGCGAAAGTCGGTCGGCCGCGATCAGCGCCGCGGTCGCCCAGACCTCGTCGAATGTGGACACGCTCGCCTCGGCGGCCGAAGAAATGTCGGCCTCGATCCAGGAGATATGCCGGCAGGTCTCGCAATCGGCGCAGATCGCGTCCAAGGGGTCGCGGACACCGAACGCACCGATCATCTGGTGCAGCACCTCTCGAGTTCGGCGCAGAAGATCGTCGACGTGGTGCGACTGATCAACGAGATCGCCAGCCAGACCAACCTCCTCGCGCTCAACGCGACGATCGAGGCTGCGCGCGCCGGCGAGGCGCCTGCGGGGTACGGTTCTCATACGGCGCGCGCTGGCGAACCCTCGACACTGCCGAGGCCGCATTGCGATCGCACGGAGTGAGCAGACGAGATCCTTCGAACTTCGCGCCAGCGTCGCGCTCGCCCAGCTCTGGCGCGGCCAAGGCAAGCGGCGCGAGGCTGGCACCCTGCTCGAGCCGATCAACGGCTGGCCGACGGAGGGCCTCGAGGCATCGGATGTGAACAAGGCGAAGCTGCTCCTTAAGGAGCTCGCTTTGCAATAGCTTGCGTCCTTGGATTCGGATGCGGCGGTCCCTCCGACATCCAGATCCTTCCCGGCGTAAACAGGATCGGACTCGGGATCTCATACCCCTTGCATCCTCGCAAGTCCCGGTGCCCGCTGCCGGACTCGAACCGGCACGGCCTTTTGGACCAAGGCATTTCAAGAGGAGCGCGGCGTCAATAAGATATTGATCCGAGACACGAATTCAGGGTTCATTGGCAGCTGCTCCGGTGCGCCGCATGAGAACGGTCTGCCGCTATCACAGCGAGAGGCGCTTTCCGCAGCCGCCGGAGGCGATCTGGCCGTTCGTCGCCGACAGCGCCCGCATCAACGAGCTGAGCGGAAACCCGCCTTATCGGGTCGAGGAAAGGCTCGATGGCGAAGGCAGGGTCCGGCGCATTGCCGTCGCCAAGCTCGGCCCGCTCGCGGTGAGATGGGAAGAGGGCTTCGGCGAATGGCAGGAGAACCGCCTCCTCGTGCAGCGGCGCGACTTCCGCTCCGGGCCGCTGGGACGCTTCGAGGCGCGGTGCGAGCTGTTCCCGGACGGGACCGGCACCCGCGTGGTCTTCGCGTCCAGTATCGAATGCGTCGGCCTGCTGGGGGTGGTGGCGAACGCTCTGGGCCTGGTGACGCGCGAAGGCAACAAACGGGTCGCCGCCATTGAGCGGCTGATCCGCGAGGCCGCGCAAAGCGGCGGCGTGGCCGGCAGGAGCGAGCGCGATCTCGTCGAGCGGTCCTCGCGCAGCCGCCTCGATACCCTCGCGCGCCAGCTCGAAGCCGATCCGGCTTCGCATGGCCTCGGCGCGCGGCTGATGGAGTTTCTCGCGCATGCGCCCGCCGTCTCGGTCCGCAGCATTCGGCCGCTCGCCATGGCGCGGCTCTGGAATGCCGAGCCGGACGCAGTCATCGAGCTGTTTCTCGCGGCGCAGGTTCGCGGACTCCTGGCGATGGGCTGGGATCTGCTGTGTCCGCGCTGCCGCGGCGCCAAGGCGCGCGTGCGCCAGCTGCACGAATTGCCCAAGGGAGCGCATTGCTCTTCCTGCAACATCGACTATGAGCGCGACTTCACCCGCAACGTCGAGCTGACCTTTCGCCCCGAGCCCTGGGTGCGGGTGCTGCCCCAGGGCGAATTCTGCCTCCTGGGGCCTGCCACCACGCCGCATGTGAAGTTTCAGGTCGAGGTCGCGGCGCAGGCAAGCGCCGGCTTCGCGCTCTCGCTCCCGCCCGGCGCCTATCGCTTCCGCACCGTCGAAGCGGGCCCTGCCGTCGAGGCCGAGCTCGGCGCAGACGAGATGATCCCGGAGCTGCATGCGGTGGAGTCCGGCATCATCCTGCGGACGCCGGGCCGCAGGAACGAGCTTTTCATCCGCAACGACAGCGGGCGGCCGCGGTATTTCGTCGTCGAGGACCGCAGCTGGGCCAAGGACGCGCTCACCGGCGAGCGCGTCATCGCGCTGCCGGCGTTTCGCCGTCTCTGTCCTGAGCAATTGCTGCGCCCAGGCGATGACGCCGAGATCGGCAGCGTGACGATCATGTTCACTGACCTCCAAGGCTCGACGCAGCTCTATCAGAAGCTCGGCGACGCCGGCGCCTATCGCCTCGTGCGCGACCACTTCGCCTTCCTGTCGGAGCGCGTGCAGCGCCACAACGGCTTCATCGTGAAGACCGTGGGCGACGCGATCATGGCAGCCTTCCACGATCCCGCTGACGCGGTACAAGCGGCGCTCTCGATCCAGGACGAGCTGGCGGCGTTCAATTGCGACCGCGCCGACACGCCGATCGTCCTGAAGCTTGGCCTTCACGCCGGCCCCTGCGTCGCCGTGACGACGGCCGACGTGCTCGACTATTTCGGCTCGACCGTGAATGCGGCGTCGCGCCTCGAACACCAATGCCGCGGCGGCGAGATCCTTTTGTCGCGGGCGGTGCTGGCGGATGAGGCCGCGCGCCGCGCGATCGCCGGACGGCCCGTCATCGAGGACGAGATGACGCTGCGCGGCCTCGCCGGCCCGATCCGGTTTTGCCGCATCGGTCCCCGATCTTAGCGGGGGGCAAGACCGGGCTCGCTATCGTGGTGCCCCTGCCGGACGCGAACCGTGGGCCAAGCGATGTCGCGCTCCAACACCTTGCGGCAGAACCGGCTCTGGCTCGACTAAAGCCACCTTCAAATCGATCTCGCGAGGCTTGCGCTGAGGCCGGTCGAAGGCCCGGCCTCGCAGAGGGATGACCTCGTCGTTACCTGCGCCCCCTAGAGCCGCCCGACCTTGGTCATGCGCCAATCGAAGCAGCACAGGTCGGGCCGGGTGCGATACGGGTGCGTCGTCATTGATCCACGTCAACGTTGTCCTCGACTCAGGTGTCATAGCATTGAACCGCCGGCACAGAACGACCTCTCACGCTGCGTAAGGATGGGTCGCCAACGGTCAAGTTGAACACGCGCGCAATCCCGAAGGAGGCTCAGCGTTTGCCTTCATGTCCTGCAACGAGCGAAGGCCAAGCGTGGTCTTCCGTCCGGGATGAAAGCGGTAGCTGCGATCGGATTTGAAAGGATGCAGCCGCGATGGATTTAGGTTCGCTGTCGCTGACGCTGAAAGTGAATGGTTCGTCCCGGAGCCTGCGGATCGAGCCGCGCATGACGCTCGCCGAGGCGTTGCGGGGGCCGCTCGACCTCACCGGCACGAAGATCGCTTGCAATCGAGGCACGTGCGGCGCCTGCACCGTTTGGCTCGACGGCGATCCGATCTGCTCCTGCATGATACTCGCGCTCGATGTCGGCGATCGCGAAGTTACGACGATCGAAGGGTTGGGGAAGCCTGGCCGCCTTCATCCGATGCAGGCCGCTTTCGTCGAATACGATGCCATGCAGTGCGGATTCTGCACGCCGGGCTTCGTGATGAGCTGCGCGGCGCTCCTTGCACGGCGTCCACATCCGACGTTGGAGGACGTGAAAGTCGCGATCAGCGGGCATCTCTGCCGTTGCGGCAGCTATCCCAAGATCTGCGAAGCAACCCTCGCGGTTGCGAAAATGGGGAGCTCCTGAGACATGTCGAAGGGTTCGCGCCAGGAAAGCCTGAGCTTCGGCATCGACGGCGCCGGCCTCGGCGTCACGAAGCGCGCGATCGGCGCCGAGGAGCCGCCCCCGCTCGCGCCGAATGCGCGGCTCTCGGCTATCGGAAAGCGCATACCACGCATCGACGGCGCCGCGAAGGCAACCGGCGCGGCACGATACACGGTGGACGTGAAGCTTCCGGGAATGCTCTTCGCCCGTCTTCTTCGTTCGCCCTATGCGCATGCGAGGGTGCGCGCGATCGACACGGGCGCGGCAGAAAGGCATCCGGCCGTGCGCGCACTCCATCTAGGGGTCGCGCCCGAGGGGCACGCGAGCGCCGCCGACATTCCGACGCTGTCCTACGCCGGTGCTATTGTCGCCGGCATCGCCGCCACCTCGCGCGCTGCCGCCGACGAGGCGCTCTCGTTCATCAAGGTCGATTACGAGAAGCTGCCCTTCGTCGTCGATATGGACAAGGCACGCGAAGCCGGGGCCCCGCGGGTCGAGGAACTCGAACCGGCCGAGCGCGATGTCGAGCCCGCTTCGCGCGGCAACCTGCGCGGCCCTTCGGAGAGCCCGTTCGGGGGTGCCCGCGGCGACGTCGAGAAGGGCTTGCGAGACGCCGATATCGTGGTCGAAGGCGTGTTCCAAACACAGGTGCAGAGCCACAGTTGCGTCGAGCCTCACGCGGTCATTGCCGATTGGCAGCCCGACGGATTGACCGTCTATCTCTCGACACAAGACGTATCGGGAAGCCGCAACGAAATCGCCGCCGCTTTCAACCTGCCGACCGACAAGGTCCAAGTCATTTGCGACTTCATGGGCGGCGGTTTCGGATCGAAGCTGTGGCCGGGGGATTTCGCATTTGTCGCGATCGCGCTCTCGCGCAAGGCGGCCGCTCCCGTCTTCCTTGCGCTCGATCGGCGCGAGGAGCAGGTCGCGGGCGGAAACCGGCCTGCCACGTGGCAGCGGCTCGCCATCGGCGCGAAGCGCGACGGCAGGCTGACGGCGATCTCTCTGCTCTCCTACGGCACCGCCGGCGTCGCGCGCGGTGCGGGGGTCGGCAATATCGCACAATCGATGTACCAGTGCCCGAATTTCGCGATGGCGCAGTACGACGTGCTGATCCACGCCGCGCCGGGATGCCCGATGCGCGCGCCCGGCAACGTCCAAGGCGCTTTCGCGCTCGAACAGCTCGTCGATGAACTTGCCGAAACCCTGGGCCTCGATCCGCTCGCGTTGCGCGACCGCATCGACGGCAGCGCGGCCCGCCGAGAGGAGCGCCGGATCGGCGCGGAGCGGATTGCATGGAGCGCGCGCCATGCCCCGGGAGCCGACCACGGGCCGGTGAAGCGCGGCGTCGGTATCGCGCAATCCTCGTGGCCCGGCATCGTCCAAAGCAGCGGCGCCTGCGAGGTTCGGATCCGCCGCGACGGCTCGGTCGAGCTGCGCTCCTCCGTCCAGGACATCGGCACGGGCACGGCCACGGTTCTGGCGCAGACGGTCGCGGAGGAGTTGGGCCTTGCGCCGGAAGACATTGCCGTCCGCATCGGCCATTCAGACTTTCCGACGGGGGTCAGCTCGGGCGGGAGCAAGGCGACGGGCTCGATGACGCCGGCGGCGCGCAAGGCGGCTTTCGAGGTCGGCAAGCAGCTCCTGAAGCGGGCCGCGCCGGCCTTGAAGGTCGCTCCTGCGGACCTTGAGTTTGGCGACGGCCGCGTCCTCCGGCGCGATGACCGGACACGCGGAATGACCTTCGCGGAGGCCGCCGCCCTCCTCGCCCGGGACGAGATCAGCGCCAAGGCGCGTCGCGGCGATGATTACGGCGGTTTCCGGGGTCGAACGCCTTTCGGCGGCCTGGCGCACGCGGACATCGGCGGCGTCCAGTTCGCCGCGGTCGCCGTCGATACCGAAACCGGCGTCGTTCGGGTCGAGCGCGTGGTGGCCGTGCACGATTGCGGCCGCCCGATCAACCCGCTGCTGATCGAAAGCCAGATACACGGCGGCGTCGTGATGGGGCTCTCCTACGCGCTGCTGGAAGAGCGGATTATCGATGGCAGCATCGGTCGCATGGTGAACGCCGATCTCGATCAGTACAAGATCGCCGGTGCCGGCGACTCACCCGCGATCGATGTCGTGCTGATCGAGAACTATCTCGGGCAAAGCGCCACCGATGCCTGCGGCGTGGCCGAGCCCGCCACGATCGCGACCGCCGCAGCGATCGCGAACGCCGTCTATAACGCCGTCGGCGTCCGCATCCGCAAGCTGCCGATGAATCCGGCAACGGTGCTTGCCGCGCTGGGCCAGCTGCCCCGGCGGCCCTGAAGATGCATCCTTGCACATGGGTCATTGGCGCCGTGCCATGGTGATCGAACTCAATGTCGCGAGCACCGACGGCGGCCGGCGGCCGCTTCTCCTTAGGGGTAGAGAAGATATTTGGCGCGCAGCAGCTTGAATGCCTCGAGATCCGCCTGCCATCGGACCGACACGGTCTCGGGATCGACGCCCTCCTCGATCGCATTGAGCGTCTCCCGCGATCCGATGAGACCGAGTGTGCGCTCGAGGCGGAAACGTTCGGGATAGAGTCGGCGGAGCCCAGCGGCGAGCTCTATGCCGAGACGAGGCGCATTCAGCGCCGCGCGGTCGGTGAGACCGATGCGCACGCCATGGCACGGCTCGCGGGCGTAGCGGTCGCTCGCCGGAACGAAATCCGCAGGCGTGAAGCGCACGCCGGGGATGTTGCGGTCCCGCAGGTAGCGGACCAGCGCCCGGCCGTCGATCCAAGGGGCGCCGACGAGCTCGAAAGGCTCGTCCGTTCCCCGCCCGACGCTCACATTGGCGCCTTCGATCAACGCGACGCCAGCGTAAAGCGTTGCTTCGTCCAGCGAGCGGAGATTGGGCGACGGATTGACCCAATCGAGCCCGGTCTCGTCATACCACAGGCTTCGACGGTAGCCGCGCATGGGAATGACGATGAGCGTCGCGCCGATCCGATACTGCCCGTTGAACATTTCCGCGAGCTCACCCAGCGTCATGCCGTGCCGCACCGGCATCGGAAAATAGCCGGTGAAGGAGCGGCCTTGCGCCTCGAGCACGGGCCCTTCCACCGCCGCCGCCGTGATCGGATTGGGGCGGTCCAGCACATAAACGCCGACGCCGGCGCGCGCCGCCGCTTCCATCGCATAAGCCATCGTCGTGGCGTAAGTGTAGAAGCGAACGCCGACATCCTGCAGATCGACCACGAGCGCATCTATCCCCGACAGCATCGCCGCTGAGGGATGGAGCTCGGCGCCGTAGAGGCTGTAGAGCGGGAGGCGCGTTGCCGGCTCCGTGCCGGACGCGATCGGCCCGTCGCCATGCCCGGTGATCCCGTGTTCCGGGCTCAGGATCATCGCGAGACGGACACCGGGCGCTTGCGCCAGGAGATCGATCGTGCGCCGCCCCGCCGCGTCGCGGCCGGTCTGGTTGGTGAGGAGCCCGACGCGC
Organism: Alphaproteobacteria bacterium; assembly: GCA_030037055.1. Taxonomy (GTDB): domain Bacteria; phylum Pseudomonadota; class Alphaproteobacteria; order ATCC43930; family CGMCC-115725; genus DAHUYF01. The sequence goes on along the minus strand of JASHRZ010000262.1, from coordinate 2,886 downwards.
CGCCCGACAAGCGGCGCAAAGTTCTCCGCCTCGAGTACGTCGATCCCGGTAAGCACGCGTGGTGGCGTCCGCGCGGCGACGATTTGCGCGACACGCTGGCGCAGCGGCTTGGCGTCGCCGTGATCGTCGGGATGGAGCCGGCTCGACAGGATGATGAGATAGCTCTGGCGCTTGGGATCGATCCAGAGCGAGGTCCCGCTGTAGCCGGTATGGCCGTAAGAGCCCGCGCCGAACGCCGCATCCTGGCCTGCCGCGAAGGGCGAAGCAATGTCCCAGCCCAAGCCGCGCTCGACGCCGCCCGGAAGGCGCTGCGGCGCCGTCATGCGCCGGACCGAGGCCGCGCGAAGGATGCGTACGCCATGCTGGCTGCCGCCGTCGAGCAGCATCTGCGCGAAGATGGCGAGATCGTCGGCGGTGCCGAAGAGGCCGGCATGCCCCGCCACGCCTCCCATGCGATGGGCTGTCGGATCTTGCACCTCGCCCCGGAGGAGCATGCCCTCTTGCCGATCCGTGGGCGCGACGCGCGCAAGCGCGGAGAGCGGCGGCCGGAAGCCCGTATGTGCCATGCCGAGCGGCCCGAAAATATGTCGCGCGGCATAGCGATCGAGAGGCTCGCCGCTGATCCGCCGCACCAGCTCGCCGAGCACGATGAAATTTATGTCGCTATAGAGAAACCGCATGCCCGGCGGCGCGACAGGACGCTCCGCCTCGATGCGTGCCCGCGCGGCCGCCCTGCCGGACCACGCCTCGCTCAGATCGAGGTCCGGCTTGAGACCGGAGGAATGCGTGAGCAGCTCTTCGACGGTGATGCCGTCCTTGTGATTTCGGGCAAAGGCCGGCCAGTACTTCGAGACGGGCTCGTCGAGCTTCAGCCGGCCGGCCTCGACGAGCTGCATCACTGCCGTCGTTGTGGCAAGCACCTTCGTCAGCGAGGCGAGGTCGAAGATGGTATCGGGGGTCATCGCCTCCCGATACGGTTGGATCGCCCGCGCGCCGAAGGCCTCGCGGTAGACGATGCGGCCATGCTCGCCCACCAGAACGACGGCGCCGGGGACGCGGCCCTCGTCGATCTCCTCTTGAACCGCCGGCGCGACCTGCGCCAGCACCGGCGCTTCCGGCCGGTCGCCGCCGGCCTCGACGCCGGAAGCACCGGGCAAGCGCAAAAGCACCGACGTTAACAGGGCTGCGATGAAGCGTATCCGAATCCGGCCAGACACTTTCGGTTCCCCGGGGACAGAGGGAGCATTATGCCACACCCCTTCGATCCGCGCTTACCAGCACGCGGCCGTCTCGCGCGCAAGCCCCCGCTCGGAATACGCGTTCCTCGGATTCCACAGCATCCACCCGTTTGTCCCGAAATCCTCCGCGGCGCGGATCTGCTGCCGGATCTCCTCGGCACCGAAGTCTCGGCGATCGAAGGCGTAATCCTTGAAGGCCTGCAGCCAGGGCCGGAGCTGCAGGGGCGAGGCGTGCGTCCGCTCGCGCACGCGCTCGAGGGAGCGGTGGACGACCTCATAGACATGCGCGACCGGGTTCGGATAGCCCGGAATGCCGAATTGGAAGCCCGAGGGATAAAGCATGGGCGAAAGGTAATCGACCCGCGGCAACAGCTGCTCGAGCCGTTGCCCGATATGCGTGTCGTCCAGGTTCCAGCAGACGTAGCCGAAGACATCGACGGCGAGGAAGACGTTGTAGGGGGTGAGTCTCCGGCGGGCCGTGTCGAGGAACTCCGTGATCGCCTTCGTTCGCGTCTCCTCGGTGTTCGGCTCGGGAAAGCGAATTTCCGTGCTGTCCGGGAAGCGCAGGTAGTCGAACTGGATCTCGTCGAAACCGGCCTGCGCCGCCTCTTCCGCGATCGCGATGTCGTAATCCCACACCTCGCGCCGCGTGGGATCGACCCAGCGCAATCCCTCGCGGTCGCGAAACACCGCGCCGTTCTGCTGTTTCACCGCGAGATCAGGGCGCGCACCGGCCAGCGGGTCGTCCTTGAACACGACGATCCGGGCGATCGTGTAGATGCCCTTCTCATCCAGCATGCGCACGAGACCCTTCAAATCGGGAATGGTGATGACGCGCTGCGCGCCGACCGCGCCGGCGAGCGGCACCGCGCTGCGATGGGCGACCATGCCGCGATCGCCCTTGACGTCGATCACCAAGGCGTTGAGCCGGGTCGCCTGGATTAGCTTCAGAGCCGCATCGCGCAGCGCCGCAGTCCCGATGCCATAGAAGGAAAGATAAAGCGCCCTGGGCGAGAAGGGCGCGAGCCGTATCTCCGCCGATGGTTCCGAGAACCGGCTCGCCCCGACCGCCTGTCGGAAATAGCCGACCGCCCGCACCTGGACGACGTCCCCGACGCCGTCGATGCGGAACCGGCCGGCGGCATCGGTGGCGACGGCTCGCTCGCCTGCGGTGACTACGGCGTTGGCGAGGCCCACGCCGGTTCGCGCATCGACCACGCTGCCCGAAGCATCCCGCGCCGAGACTTTGGGCGCGGCGCCGAGCAGGGCCAGGAGCACCGCCAGCGCCCGGAAGATCTTCGGGGTCATGGCGGGGCCCGGTGGGGACCGCGGCCCTCGATGATCGCCGCGAAGCGCGGGCCCCGATCGAGATTGGTCATCAGGTAGCGCGGCAGGGCGAGCAGGTTCGCCGCGCGGGTGGCGGGTCCGCGCTCCAGCGTGAAGGCGGCGCGGTAGCCGGCCGCAGCCGCCCATTGCTCGAGCTCCGGGTCGTAGATGCCGAAGGGCCAGGCCAGCATGTCGACGTTGGCGCCGAGACGCCAGCCGATGACCTCTTTCGATCGGGTCAGCTGCATTATGACAAACGCACGGTAGTCGTCGGGCGAAAGCCGCGCGCGCTCGTGGCGGAAATTCGGGTGCCAGTAGCTGT
>JASHRZ010000261.1 GCA_030037055.1 Alphaproteobacteria bacterium | reverse complement strand
GCGCTGTCGCTCATCGTCAACGGCTTCTGCAAGGAAGTGCTGAAGGAGCTGCCGATGGAGTTCGCCGTCGAGGCGCAGAAGCTGCTGGCGGTAAGCCTCGAGGGCAGCGTCGGCTGAGGAGGATGGGGATGGCGAAGCTTCTCGAAATCCGTGACCTTCACGTCCGCATTGCCGGCGGCCGCGAGATCCTCCGCGGCGTCGATCTCGATGTCGGCGCGGGCGAAGTGCATGCCATCATGGGACCTAACGGCGCGGGTAAGAGCACGCTCTCATGCATCCTGGCGGGCCGGCCCGGATACGAGGTGACGCGCGGCAGCGTCCTCTACCAAGGCCGCGATCTCCTGGCGCTCAGCCCTGATGAACGTGCGCGCGAAGGGATCTTCCTCGCCTTCCAATATCCGGTCGAAATCCCCGGCGTGAACAACACCTATTTTCTGCGCGCCGCACTCAACGCTCAGCGCCGGCATCGCGGCGAGAAGGAGCTCGACGCCACGCAGTTTCTCAAAGAGGTCAAGGCGAGGCTGAAGCTTCTCGACATCGGCGAGGATCTTCTGAGCCGTGCCGTCAATGTGGGATTCTCCGGCGGCGAGAAGAAGCGCAACGAGATCTTCCAGATGGTGATGCTTGCGCCGAAGCTCGCTCTCCTCGACGAGACCGATAGCGGCCTCGACATCGACGCCTTGCGGATCGTGTCGAACGGCGTCAACCGCCTGCGCGATCCCAGCCGTGGCATCGTGATGATCACCCATTATCAGCGGCTTCTCGACTATGTCGCGCCCGACCGCGTCCATGTGCTGAGCGAGGGACGGATCGTTGCTTCGGGCGACAGCAGGTTGGCGGGCGAACTCGAGCGGCGCGGCTACGCGCATCTCGGCAGCGCCGCATAGGATCAGCTGGCGATGAGCGCGGCTTCTGCCGCCCCCTTTGTCACCGCTTTCCAGGCGCGCCGCCCGGCCGAGGGCGATCCGCGATGGTTGAGGCAGCATCGCGAGACAGCGCTTGCCCGCTTCGCCGAGCGCGGCTACCCAACGCGACGGGACGAGGCGTGGCGCTTCACTGATCTGCAGCCGCTCACCGCAAAGCCGATCCTGCCGGCCACGGATCAAGCTCGAGGCGCGCCGATCCTGCCTGCGGATGCGCGTCTCGCGGGCCCAAGCCATCGGCTGGTCCTCGTCAACGGCCGCTACGATACCCGTCTTTCAGCACCGGGCGCGTTGCCGCCCGGCGTCTGGCTCGGGTCGACCGCGGCGGCGCTGGAGATGCGGCCTAACGTGGCGCGGGCCGCGTTGGACGATGTGGCGTCCGCGAGCGACCAAGCCTTCGCCGCGCTCGGCCTCGCCTTCTTCAGCGACGGGTTCATCCTCGCGCTCGAGCCCGGGATTGTTCTGGACACCCCGGTCGAGATCATCCATCTCGGCGAAGCGCCCACGCCCCGCGCCTTCCATTTGTGCAATGCAGTGATTGCGGGCGAGGGCAGTCGCGCCAGCCTGATCGAGACCTTCATTGGCTCGGGGCCATGCTGGAGCAATGTGACCACGATCCTCGACATCGGCGCCGGCGCTGTCCTCCGCCATGCCAAGGTGCAGGATGAGGCGCCCGAGGCGGTCCATCTCTCGCGCAGCTTTGCGCGGCTCCATCGTGCCGCGCGCTATGAGGGCGTCACCTTGACGACGGGCGCGCGCCTGTCGCGCGAGGACATCCGCGTCACCATGGCGGGTGAGGATGCCCGGTTGTCGCTCAACGGCGCCTATCTGCTGCGCGGCCAGCAGGAGGCGACGATCGCGCCGATCGTCGATCACCAGGCGCCGGGCGCGACGACGGTGGAGAGGGTGACAGGGGTGATGACGGATCGCAGTCACGGGATCTTCCTCGGCACCGTGATGGTCCGTCCCGGCGCCGACCGCACCGATGCGCGTCAGACCAACCGCAATCTGCTGCTCGACGCAGGCGCCACCGCGACCACCAAGCCGGAGCTCACCATCCTTGCCGAGGACGTCAAATGCAGCCATGGCGCCACAGTCGGCGACCTCGACGCGGCGTCTCTCTTCTATCTGCTGGCGCGCGGTATCGACGAGCCGACGGCGCGGCTCATGCTGATCGAGGCTTTTGCCGCCGACGGGATCGACCAGGCGGATGTGGGCGACGCTCTCTCTGCGCAGCTGCGCCGCCGCCTCGATCTCTGGCTCGACCGCGCGGAGCGGCGAGAATGAGCGCCCGCCCTCGGTTGCGACCAGAGCCGGCGCGCGCTCTCGATCCGCGCGCGATCCGGCGCGATTTCCCGATTTTTGAACACAACCCGGGCCTCGTCTTTCTCGACACCGCTGCCAGCGCCCAGAAGCCGGACGCGGTGATCGAAACCGTCGTCGATTTCTATCGCACCGACTACGCCAATGTTCATCGCGGCGCCTATCGGCTGAGCGAACGCTCGACCGCGCGATTCGAGGCGGCGCGCGAGAGCGTTCGCCGGTTTCTCAACGCCGCTGATCCGAGCGAGATCGTTTTCGTCCGGGGCGCCACCGAGGCCATCAACCTCGTCGCCCAGAGCTGAGGTGCGCGCTTTCTCGGCCCCGGGGACGAGGTGGTGATCTCCGCGCTCGAGCATCATTCGAACATCGTGCCGTGGCAGATGCTGCGCGAGCGCGGCGTCCGCCTCGTCGTCGCGCCCGTCGACACCGCGGGGGGCTTCGATCTCCCCGGGCTCGAGCGTTGTCTTGGACCGCGCACCCGTTTGGTAGCGCTGACCCATGTCGCGAATGTGACGGGGGAGATGCTCCCCGTGGAAGCGATCGTGCGTCTCGCCCATGCCTGCGGGGCCAAGGTCCTGCTTGACGGATGTCAGGCGGCGCCGAGGCTGCCGGTCGATGTCGCCGCGCTCGATTGCGACTTCTATGCCTTCTCCGGTCACAAATGCTACGGCCCGACCGGGATCGGCGCGCTTTATGGCAAGCGTGCGCTGCTGGAGGCGATGCCGCCCTGGCAGGGCGGCGGCGACATGATCATCACCGTCACCTTCGACGAGACGCTCTACCAGGCACCACCTCACCGTTTCGAAGCCGGGACACCGGACATTTCCGGCGCCGTCGGCCCGGCTGCTGCCCTTGATTTCATGACGCAGCTCGATCGCGATGCCATCGCGGCGCATGAGCGGTCGCTGACGGGCTATGCGCGGGCGCGGCTTGCGGGAGTGGCGGGCGTGCGTCTCGTCGGGCCAGAGGCGACCGCGATCGGCGTCGTGTCATTCACGGTCGAGAGCGTCCACCCCCACGATCTCGCGACCGTGCTCGATCAGCATGCCCTCGCCATTCGCGCCGGCCATCATTGCGCGCAGCTGCTGATGGACCGGCTGGGCCTCGCCGCGACGGCGCGCGTCTCCTTCGGTGTCTACAATGACGAGGCGGATGTGGACGCTCTGATCGCCGCGGTCGAAGCGGCGCAGCGGATTTTCGGCGGTTAGGGAGTGCCACGACATGGATCTGCGCGAGCTCTATCAGGACGTCATCCTCGATCATGGCCGCCATCCGCGGAATCATCATGCGCTTGCCGCGCCCAGCCATATGGCACGCGGCCACAATCCGCTCTGCGGCGATCGCGTGACGATCTTCCTGAGGCTCGACGGCGCGCGCATCGCTGAAGCAAGCTTCGAAGGCCGGGGCTGCGCCATCTCGACCGCGTCGGCTTCGCTGATGACCGAGCTCGTCATCGGCAAGATGGTGGCGGAGGCGAACGCGCTCTTCCGCATTTTCCGCGCGCAGGCGACCGAGGTCGACGCTCCTAGCGTCCCTGTGCACCTCATCGAGGATGCCGAGCGGCTCGCGCCGCTCACCGGCGTCAAGGCTTATCCCGCGCGTCAAATGCGCGACGCTCGCCTGGCACGCCTTGGAAATGGCGGTGAAGGGCGGCGCCGTCGCTGCCGTCGCCAAGACGGAGTGAGGCGATGACGGCGCCAGACGGCCTGACAGCGACGACGGAGACGCTGGGCAGGTCGCCGGGCGGAGCGGTCGTAGATTGGCCGCGACCGGCGCCGGACGAGGGCAATCCGGCGCTCGAAGCGGCGGTGCTGGACGCCCTGCGCTCCGTGCGCGATCCCGAGATTCCCGTGAACCTGGGCGATCTCGGACTCATCTATGAGCTCATGGTGCGCCGTGACGGGCTCGTCTATATCGAGATGACCCTGACGACGCCGGCTTGCCCTGTCGCCGGCACGCTGCCGCAGCAATTGCCGCATATCGTCTCGCTCGTTCCCGGGGTCAGCGTCGTGTTGGTGAAGCTCGTCTGGTCGCCGGCCTGGACCCGGGACCGGATGAGCCAGGAAGCGAAGCTCGAGCTCGGGCTTCTCTGATCGAGGCTGCACCGAGCCTCTCGCCTCTATGGCCACGCCTTTGTGGTCACGGGCCCAGAGCGCCGACGCGAATGCGTTGCAATGCGCTTCCCGTCAACGGCGAACGGCCGCCGCGTTCCGAATCCGACGTGTCGCGATTCCGACATCGATGGCAAGCGCCTCGGCAGAAGCCCGGAAACCCGCGGCTTAGCCCGGGTTCGTCCTTGGCATGCCGGTTGCTTGGTGAGGTTCACCGATGTCGCCAAGAGGAGCCTCTGATGATCAACCTGACGGACAGCGCGGTTAACGCGGTTCGCTCGGCCATGGCTGGGGCTGCGCAGCCGGTGGAAGGCTTGCGCATCATGGTGGAGTCGGGCGGCTGCGCCGGCTTCAAATACATCATGGGTCTCGTCGCCGAGACCGATCCGGCCGACCTCGTCATCGAGCAGGGCGGCATCAAGGTCTTCGTTGATCGGAGCAGCATCACCCATCTCGACGGCACCACCGTGGATTTCGTCATCGGACTCGAAGGTGCGGGCTTCACCTTCGACAATCCGCGCGCCACCTCGAGCTGCTCCTGCGGCAAATCCTTCAGCTGAGTGGGACGGACGCAGATGCTGACGGATTCGCAAGCGAAAGCGCTGCCGGGCGAGCCTGCTCAGGCAAAGGCGGCAGCACCTCTCACCCTCGAGGCCATCAAGCAGGCCATCGACGAGCTGCGCCCGCATCTGCGCGCCGATGGCGGAGACTGTGAGCTCGTCGGGGTCGAGGGCAATTTGGTGACGGTTCGGCTCCTCGGCGCCTGCATTGGCTGCCAGCTTTCCTCCTTGACGCTCAACGGCCTCCAGGAGCGGCTCATCCGCAAGCTCGGCGTGCCGCTCCGCATCGCGCCGGTCATGGCGCATTGAGGCGCGGCGAGGCGGATGATGGCCCTGGCCTATTTCGACAACAACGC